>NZ_JAZGJN010000291.1:0-143815 GCF_038085095.1 Photorhabdus sp. P32
ATAGAGCGATAATAAAATTCGTCCTTTAATATACCATCTAAAAACCAATGACATATTTTAATATAATTATCTAATAACGGGTAATTGTTGATATTTATAATATTATAATTAATAATTTTAAATGAATTTTTATTTTGTTTATAGTTTTTAATTTTATAATTTAAATGTGATAATTATTTATGTTTAATGAATGTTATAGTTAAATCTTAAATGATTATATCATTCAAAATAGATGCCAAAATATATTTTGGTATTTAATAATCATATTGGTTGTATATATTCATTGAAAGTGTTTTATATTTTCAGGAATAGTAAAATGTGGAATTTAAATTAATGCGCTATAAATAATATAGTTGACCAAAATAAATTAAATATATTTAAAATAGGAGAATATTATGGGATTATCAAGTAGCCCTATTGCATTACAGGCAGATAATGGGTTCTATTTAAGTCGAATTGATCGAGGCGGAGGATTTGACTTTATTGAAGCGAATAAATCTATTATTGATATTTACACTAAATATTCTGCAACACAACTTAGTTCCAATAAGATAGCACTTCGTGCAAGCAATGGCCTCTATTTAAGTCGGATTTCTCTGGCAGGTAGCGATTATATTGTAGCGACAAAATCAGATATTGATGTTTATTCTACTTTTACTTTAGAGTATATCGACGATAATGTAGTAGCTTTGTGTGCAGATAATGGGAAATATCTAAGTCGGATCAATGCTGGTGGTATTTTTAACTATATTAAACCGGATAAATACGACTTAGATATATATTGCCAGTTTAAAGTTATAAAACTGTAATTGGACAGTGGTGATTTTTTACATAGCCTTATGGTGGTCAAGTAAAACTGACCACTATTATTTTAATGATAGAACAATAGGATGAGTCACTTAATATACCAGATAAAATATTAATTATATTTCGTGATAATTTGATTAATAATGTATTCTTCGTGTTACTGGTCATATTATAATTATCATCTTAAATTATTTTTCAGTTTCCTGATAATATCTTGTTTTTAATTTAGATATGATAATTTTTTCTGGTTATTTAATAATTGGTTATATCGTCAATAATAAAGAGAGGATATATTTTATTGTTTGACGGTAGTAGTATATATTCAATAATGGAGTTTTATTTCTATGGGCATAAAGAATCGATATGAGGTTTAAATGGTATTCTATAAAGTAATTAATTATATTTAAACGGAGAGTATGATGGCATTATCAGAGCACACTATTGCATTGCAGGCAGATAATGGAAAATATCTGAGTAGGATCAGCACAAAAGGTATTAATTGTATTAAGCCGAATAAAAACAATATAGACGAATTTTGCCACTTTAAATTGTAACTCTGTTAGAGTAAATAGTGATTTTGTCTGGTATTGGCTTTGTTGTGTCAGGAAAAATCGATCACTATTTTATTGTTTATCTGACTGTAATATTTTGGCAGATAGCTAGTAATAATATATCCAGTAGTAGTCAATCTGCGATAGTCTTGATACGAGACAAGCTAAGTTGTTCCGGGATGATCAGACGGTAATAATTTGTCTGATATGTGTGATGCAGGTAGACTGCACGTTTGGTTTTATTTTGGAGTCATTTACATGAGCGAAACAGCAAACTGGCAGCCAAGCGCACCTATCGCCAACTTGTTGAAACGAGCGACTATTTTAGCAGAAATACGGCGCTTTTTCGCAGATCGTGGGGTATTGGAAGTTGAAACGCCTGCGATGGGGCAGTTTACAGTGACTGATATTCAATTGTTTCCTTTTCAGACGGAGTTTGTTGGTCCAGGTGCTGCGGATGGTATGGCTCTTTATCTGATGACAAGCCCGGAATATCACATGAAGCGCCTGCTGGCGGCAGGAAGCGGCCCTATTTATCAGCTCGGTCGCTGCTTCCGTAATGAAGAGGCGGGGCGTTATCATAATCCTGAATTTACCATGCTGGAATGGTATCGGCCTCACTATGATATGTATCGTTTGATGAATGAAGTTGATGACTTACTTCAACAGATCCTTGACTGTGAAAATGCAGAATCACTCTCTTATCAACAGGCTTTCCTGCGTTATCTGGATATTGACCCGCTATCAGCAGAGAAGGAAAAGTTGCGTGAAGTCGCCGCCAAATTGGATCTGAGTAATATTGCTGATGTAGAAGAAGATCGAGATACTTTATTGCAACTTTTGTTTGCTGTTGGTGTTGAACCGCATATTGGTACTGAAAAGCCAACTTTTATCTACCATTTTCCCGCTTCTCAGGCTTCTCTGGCGGAAATCAGCAAAGAAGATCATCGGGTGGCAGAGCGTTTTGAAGTCTATTTTAAAGGTGTTGAATTGGCGAATGGCTTCCGTGAGCTAACTGATAGTAATGAGCAGCGTCAGCGTTTTGAACAGGATAACCGTAAACGCGCAGAGTTAAGTTTACCTGTTCGGCCGATTGATGAAAACTTGGTTGGCGCCTTGAAACAAGGGATGCCTGAGTGTGCAGGCGTGGCGCTTGGCGTCGATCGTTTGGTGATGTTAGCTTTGCGGGCTGAAAAGCTCAGTGATGTTATGGCCTTTTCGATAAGTCAGGCGTAATCCTTAAAGCGATAAGAACAGGGCGCAGATTGAGGCACCCTGTTTGCATCTTATTTATGTTGATGCTGCTTTTGCAGGAATTTTACTCCTAAGTCAGGAAAATCGGTGAATACACCGTCTACACCCGCTTGGTTATACATGATATCGAAAAGATGATCGCCGCTGGTGGCGTATTTAGGCAGTTGATCAATTCGAATCGTGTATGGGTGGACTTCCAGATTATTGGTGTGAGCTTCTTTTACCAGACTAGTTAACTTAGTATTGGTTGGTGTGGAATTCTCCGCCACGATCATATGGTAATCAGGGCCGATGCCATCAGCATATTGTGCCACTTCTTTCATTGCACCTGGCTTGAACATCCAGTCGTAGCTGTAATTTGTCCATTGGCCGTCTGATTGTTTTTCATAAGTTTCATTCCAGTCGGTGTAGGCGATAAGTTGAACCAGTTTCAGATCCATGCCTAGCTTGGGTTCCAGCTCGTTTTTGATGCGTTTGAGTTCGTTGGTATCAAAACATTGCAGGTAAACTTTGTCGCTTTTCTTGGTATAACCATACTCTTTCAGCACGGTTAGCACCTTAGTGGAAATATCTTTTCCCTCTTGTTGGTGGAACCACGGCGCTTTAATTTCCGGGTAAATACCGATGCTTTTGCCGGTAGATTTATTTAATCCTTGAACAAATTCAATCTCTTCCTGAAAAGTGTGGATTCGGAAATCAGATTTCCACATCGGGAAACGATTGGAGAAGCTTTGTATCTGTTGATTATTTTTAATATCGAAGCCTTCCGTGAATTTTAATGACTTGATTTCAGATAAGGTAAAGTCGATGGCATAGTAGCGTCCATCTTGGCGAGCACGGCTAGGGAATTTACTGGCAACGTCAGTTACGCGATCAAGATAGTGGTCGTGTAAGACTATCAGTTCATCATCTTTAGTCATGACCAGATCTTGTTCCAGATAATCAGCACCTTCGGCATAAGCCATCGCTTTGGCTGGCAGAGTGTGTTCAGGCAGATATCCACTTGCGCCTCGATGGGCGATAACAATCTTATCTGCCGCCTGGGTGATACCTGACATTGATGAGGCTAAAATAATACCTGTTATTATTGTTTTGATTGGAGTTTGCATGTGTGTTTCTCCGTTTTAGCGATGAGATGAAATCTATCTCATTAAACTGTGTGTTTGTCTGTGTTAATAATGCTCACTGACATAATCTCTTAGTTTAGAGGCTGAAAAAAGCCGCAGCATATATAATGCTGCGGCTTAATTAATATTATCAGCGATATATCACAGTTTAATGACAGAGGTTAGCCATATTGTTGGGCTATTTCCTGTTTATGTTTTTTTTCGGTAACCGTGACGATTAGCAATAGAATAACGGCCAAGATACTACCACCAATCATCACCATAAAACCGCTATCCCAACCGAAAAATTCAACGGTATAGCCGATGATAGCACTTGCAGCAACAGAGCCGCCTAAGTAACCAAATAAGCCAGTGAAGCCGGCGGCTGTACCTGCGGCTTTCTTTGGCGCCAGCTCAAGGGCATGTAGACCAGTCAGCATCACTGGGCCGTAGATAAGGAAGCCAATAATCAACATGCAAGCCATATCTACAGTTGGGTTACCTGGTGGGTTCAACCAGAATACGATAGTTGCGATAGTGACCAATGTCATAAAGAACACACCGGTTGCACCACGGTTGCCTTTAAATACTTTGTCTGACATCCAACCACAGAGTAGCGTGCCTGGGATACCGGCATATTCGTACAGGAAATAAGCCCATGAAGATTTGTCTAGTGCGAAATGCTTGGCTTCACGTAGATAGGTTGGCGACCAGTCAAGAACACCGTAACGTAGCAGATAAACAAATACGTTAGCCATAGCAACCATCCATAGCAGTTTGTTAGGTAACACGTACTGCATGAAAATCTGTTTAGCTGTTAACTCTTTTTCATCTTTTTCTGTGTAATCAGAAGGATAGTCGTTTTTATACTCTTCGATTGGCGGCAAGCCACAAGATTGTGGCGTGTCACGCATCAGCGCGAACGCAATCAATGCAACGAGAATTGCGGCAAAAGCTGGCATGTAAAGTGCGGCTTTCCAATCATTGAACCACGCCATACCTAACAGGAATAGCAATGGTGGTAAGCCGCCGCCAACATTATGTGAGCAGTTCCAGATAGAAACGATACCGCCACGTTCTTTCTGTGACCACCAGTGCACCATAGTACGACCACAGGGAGGCCAACCCATGCCTTGAAACCAGCCGCACAGGAACAGTAGTACAAACATAATGGCAATACTGGAAGTTGCCCAAGGTACGAAACCCATAAACAGCATGACAACAGCCGCGAGGATCAGACCCGCAGGTAAGAAGAATCGTGGGTTAGAACGGTCGGATACGGAGCCCATGATGAATTTGGAGATGCCGTATGCGATAGAAATCCCTGATAATGCGAAGCCGAGATCGCCTTTGGAAAAACCTTGCTCAACCAGATAAGGCATTGCGAGTGCAAAGTTTTTCCTTACTAGATAATAAGCAGCATAACCAAAGAAAATACCCATAAAAATTTGCCAGCGTAAGCGACGATAGACGGGATCTATCTGTTCTGTTGACAGCCGGGACCTATGAGGTGTCGGCTTGAAAATACTTAACATATTTTGCCTCCGATGGCATTTTTGGTTATATAAACAGCTTGCCGGTTGACTATTGCCACCGGATGGGAAAATGAAAGGTTTTGTAAGTGGTTATTTTCCATAACGAAAATTATGATAGTTGAAATAACCCAACCTATCTGTGAAACAACCCTCAGTTGTTAAAGTTGTTTTTCCCCGGCGATGATTCTGAGTGATTTGTTAACTTTTTAAAATGTACTTTACCAATGAAATTGTGACCATTGTCACAATAACTAGCTTTACTTAGTTATCGGTGAGCGTTTTTGGTTCGTTTTTGTTCTTTATCAAACAAAAACCACAGATTTCATGCTTCCTTTATTTGTTATTCTATATGTATCCGTTCAGACGAAAGGCTCTTCTCAATTTATGGTGAATGGACTGATAATCGATTTTAACGATAAACATACTGTTTTGACGGTATACCAATAATCTGCCAGACTCATAATTTATACAGTTGTATAGCTGATATACCCAGTGGAGGAACCCATGACGACACGTTATGACAGCGACTTTTATGGTTGGACGCGGGAGCAGGCAGGTTTGCTTCGTTCTGGTAATCTGAATCAATTGGACAGGGAAAACCTTTCGGAGGAAATAGAAAGTATGGGAAATAGCCAAAGAAACGAGTTGGAATCTCGTCTTGAGGTACTGTTTCTTCACCTCCTAAAATGGCAATTCCAATCTGAACGGCAAGGTCGGAGCTGGAAGCTTACGATTGAAGAACAGAGGAGGAAAATAGCCCGTCGTCTTAAAAAAAATCCCAGCTTAAAGTCAGAACTTAGCGAAATTTCCTCTGATGCTTATGGTGATGCCATTATTGCAGCGGAGAGGGAAACTAATATTAGGCGTAGTGTATTTCCTGAAACTTGTCCTTGGACATTTGAGCAAATAATGGATGAAAAATTTTGGCCTGAATAGACTCGATAAATTTATTCTTCCAAATGAAAGGTTAAAACCACCGGTTTTAAGCTGCAATATTGTGTTGTACCTTTATGGTGAATGGGCTGCTAATCGATTTTAACGATAAACATACTGTTTTGACGGTATACCAATAATCTGCCAGACTCATAATTTATACAGTTGCATAGCTGATATACAAGTGGAGGAACCATGACGACACGTTATGACAGCGATTTTTATGGTTGGACGCAGGAGCAGGCAGACTTGCTTCGTTCCGGTGATTTTAGCCAGTTGGATACGGAAAATCTTCTTGAGGAAATTGAGGCTATGGGGCGGAGTGAGCGCAGAGAATTACGATCTCGGTTGGAAATTTTACTCGCACACTTACTGAAATGGAGATATCAGGCAGATCGCAGAGGGCGGAGTTGGGAACTAACCATTGAAGAACAGCGTGATAAGGCGATTGATTGTTTGCAAGAATCTCCCAGTTTGAAAAATAAGTTGGATGAACATTTGGAAAAAGCTTACACCGCTGCTCGTCGATTAGCAGAAAAAGAAACGCTAATTAATCGGAATATATTTCCTGAAACTTGTCCTTGGACGTTTGAGCAAATAATGGATGAAAACTTTTGGCCTGAATAGACTCGATAAATTTATTTCTTAACGCACTGATTTTGAACAGTGCGTTTTCTCGTTGCTCAACAACTCAGTTGATTGATTTTCACTTCACTACAAGCAGTATTAACAGAGATTATTTGCTTTTCAGTGGATATGCATTGTATTAGCCAAGATTATTCTTTTTCATTTCCGAACTTTAGTTGCTTGAATAAAAGAGTAAAAGCGGACAATTTGCCCGCTCTTGTTAAACTTAATACAGCCAGTCGCGTCCCATCCGGTCAGCAGCCATAATAGCGGCATATACTTTTTCTGGTGTCACTTCAAAAGGCATGTTGTGAATGGTTTCTCCCGTAGCACAACTCGCTGTCGCCACTGCCATTACTTTTTCTTGCAGTTTTTCACTATCTTTTACGCCAAGTTGATCCAGAGTAACCGGTAGCCCTATCTGTACACAGAAATCAAGTAAAGTATCTAATTCTTCATTTGGGCTATTTTCCAGTATCAGTTGAACTAATACTCCGAAAGCGACTTTTTCGCCGTGGTACATGTGGTGACATTCTTCCAATACGGTAAAACCATTGTGTACGGCATGAGCAGCGGCTAAGCCCGTATTTTCAAAGCCCAAGCCGCTTAAGTAAGTAATGGCCTCAATAACATTTTCCACCGCGGATGTACTGACGCCGGCTTCAACAGCCAGTTTTGCTTTATAGCCTTCTTCTAACAACGTTTCGTAACAGAGATGAGAAAGGGCCATTGCTGTACGGGATATTCCACCACCTGTCATTCGGGGTTGATGTGTGGCTCCACAAGCTCGGGCTTCAAAGTGAGTTGCCAGCGCGTCGCCAATTCCGGCAATCAGAAAACGGGTTGGGGCTTTAGCGATAATGTTGGTATCTATGAGTACAATATCTGGGTTTGTTGGGAAAACGAGATAATCTTCATATTTGCCATCATCGTTGTAAATAACAGAGAGCGCGCTGGTTGGGGCATTCGTGGAAGCGATAGTAGGGGCAATCAGAACAGGTAATCTGGATTCGTAAGCAACCGCTTTTGCGGTATCTTGTACTTTGCCGCCGCCGATGCCAATAACGGCTTGGCATTCATGTTTTTTAAGAATATCAGACAGGCGCTTAATCTCATTTTGGCTACATTCACCGCCAAACATTTCAAAATGGCGGGTAATTTCATGCTGTTCCAGGCTGTTATGAACGGTCTCTCCCACCAATTTCATCGCGGAGTTACCGATGATAACTAAAACGTGGTCGGCGATAGTTTTTGTATATTTACCAATATGAAGCAGGGCATCGGGTCCCTGAATGTATTTGGATGGAGATTGAATAATTTTCAGCATAGGAATATTCCTTTTGTGGAAACTCAATATCTGTTTGTCGCATCAATTTTCCTAACGAACAGGGAGCAGAATGTGACAGACCGGTAAACTATTTTCGGGTGAAAAAAGTACTTAAATTACTTAACAGACTAACACCATCTATAAAAATTAATGGTTGGTTATGGATAAATAAAGTTGTTATGCCCATTTTGTTGTGGGAAATGTGTGTTTTTTTGATCTATGCCCGGATCTTTGTACTAGAACAGACCCTTTTTCTCTATTGGGCCTAGCTGCGTTTGGGAAAGCTAGTGGGTTGGGCTGGTAGTAAAAAAGCGGACAGCGTGGCAGGCTATTGCTTTGCCAATCTCTTAATTAGCCGTTCTGACTAAGAGACAATTCTTTTCTTTTGACGCCAGGAATAATTCATTAATTGCGCCTTGTCCAAACCAACTTATTTCATTAGTAATCATGCTATGAGCCATAATGACTGCTTGACAAAGTGATCCTATTTTTTCAATTTTCTTCAATTTTTAAGCCGTATGTCTTAAATTTTTCAAGCACGATTGCTATTTCCTCTGGACTTAGAATAGGAACTGGATTTTGGATCGCTAAGGTTTGTAAATATAAATGAGCGAGCACTTCAACTTCATGTGCGAGCCACAGTGCTTTTTGTAGATTAACTTCGCAAACAATCATCCCATGATGCTGTAATAGAATCGCTTTTCTGTTTTTAAAACCGTTAAATACATAGTCAGAGAGTTGTTTGGTGCCAAATGTTGCGTAAGGCACACAGGGAATTGAATCTCCTCCCGCCGCTGCAATCATGTAATGAATGGCCGGGATTGGCTTATTTAAAATAGAAACCGCTGTGCAATGAATTGCATGATTATGGACGACTGCATTGGCGTCGGGTCTGGCATGATAGACCGCTTGATGAAAACGCCATTCACTCGAGGGGATCTTATTATCCTCAGGTTGACCATATTCATCTACATAAACAATATGTGTTTCAGTCAATTGTTCATAAGGGATTCCTGTCGGCGTAATTAACATTCCATTGTTATAACGGACACTAACATTACCCGCAGTGCCTTGATTTAATCCTAATCGGGTCATTTCTAAGCATGTATTAATAATTTCACGAGATAATGTATTTCTTTTCATGATTATTTACCTTGTTTAAATTCGAAGTATGCTTTTATGCTAGTCAATGAAAAATAAATAAATGAAGTTTGCTATTTTTGTTGTAATACTTTGTTGTTTTTAAATAAATATTTAAGTTAATTTTTGTGATTAAGCTCAAATGTTTTTATCATTTTTTGGGTTTTGAAGATATCTGTATTTACCTTTTTATTCCGTATTTTTCATTTCTAACTCAAACGGTCATTTATTGGTTTTATTGACCGTTTTTTCATAAAAAAAATTATACGGTCATCTTTATGACCGAATTAAATAAAAAAGATACAAACGGGCATGTGTAATGGATTTATTTCAGTGATTAGGTTCACAATTTAGCGGTATGAATAAATAAGTGTGATTGGGATCATTTTCTTATCTTATAGATGGCTAAAAATACGACTGATTCTGGAAAACTTACAGTATCAACTGCGATAGATGAGGATGCTATGGATAATATATCGATGCAATCAAGTATAGCGCGTGATAATAAAAAAAACAGAGGCTATTTAATCCCTTTTACTCTTTTATGCTCTCTGTTTTTCTTATGGGCTGTGGCAAATAACTTAAATGATATATTGCTGCCTCAATTTCAGAAAGCTTTTGTCTTAACAAATTTCCAGGCGGGATTAATCCAGTCTGCATTTTATTTTGGTTATTTTGTTATTCCTATTCCTGCTGGCATATTAATGAATAAGTTAAATTATAAAGCAGGGATAATTACTGGTTTATTATTTTATGCTGTTGGCGCTACTCTTTTTTGGCCTGCCGCAGAAGCGATGAGTTATACATTATTCTTGGTGGGGCTTTTTATTATCGCTGCTGGATTAGGGTGCTTGGAAACAGCGGCTAATCCTTTCGTCACGGTATTAGGTCCTGAAAAAACGGGGCATTTTCGCATTAATTTGGCTCAAACATTTAATTCTTTTGGGGCAATTATCGCCGTTATTTTTGGGCAAAGTTTAATTTTATCTCATGTCCCTCATTTACCCCAAGAAACACTTGATAAAATGACTGTTGAGCAGATTGATACTTATAATCATAGCCTCGTTTTAGCGGTACAGTCCCCTTATATGATTATCGCTGCTGCTGTTTTAATGATTGCATTTTTGATCTTATTTACCAAGTTTCCAGTGATACAAGGTGATGTGCATGATAATAGCAGTTCATTCTTTGACTCTTTAGGCCGCCTTATTAAAATCAAGCATTGGCGTTGGGCGGTGTTAGCACAATTTTGCTATGTCGGTGCGCAAACAGCTTGCTGGAGTTACCTGATTCGTTATGCCGTTGATGAAATTCCGAGTATGACTCCGGGGTACGCGGCTAATTATCTGACAGCAACAATGGTGTTTTTCTTTATTGGTCGATCGACGGGTACTTGGTTAGTTAAGCGATTTGCTCCGGAAAAAGTATTAGCTTGTTATGCCTTGATATCCATGATCCTTTGCATTATTTCCGCATTCGTAGGGGGATATATCGGCTTAATTGCATTGACCATTTGTAGCATGTTTATGTCTATTCAATACCCCACTATCTTTTCATTAGGAATTAAAGGATTAGGTCAGGACACTAAATATGGTTCTTCGCTCATTGTCATGACGATTGTTGGAGGTGGCGTCGTGACGCCTATTATGGGATTTGTCAGTGATGCTGTGGGTCATATTCCAACGGCTGAGCTTGTGCCTGCTTTTTGTTTTGCTGTGATCTTGATTTTCGCAAAATTCCGCGCGAATGCATTACCCGGTAATCCGTTTAATTCAAAAAGCAAATAACAACTTTATTTGTATGGAGGAAATCGCATGAGAAAGAATATGAACCTACCCAAGATTGGTATTCGTCCAGTTATTGATGGCCGTCGTATGGGAGTGCGTGAATCACTTGAAGAGCAAACCATGAATATGGCGAAAGCGACAGCTAATTTATTGACTGGGCATATTTACCATGCTTGTGGTACCCCTGTTGAATGTGTTATTGCAGACACATGTATTGCTGGTCTTGCTGAGTCTGCGGCTTGTGATGAAAAATTCAGTGCATTAAATATTGGTCTGACAATTACCGTCACACCGTGTTGGTGTTATGGCAGTGAAACATTAGATATGGAACCAACGAGACCCAAAGCTATTTGGGGGTTTAATGGGACTGAACGTCCAGGCGCAGTCTATCTTGCGGCAGCTTTAGCCGCCCACTCGCAAAAAGGTATTCCTGCTTTTTCTATATATGGGCATGAAGTTCAAGATGCTGATGACACTCGTATTCCTGATGATGTTAAAGAAAAGTTGCTACGATTTGCCCGAGCTGGATTAGCTGTCGCCAGTATGAAAGGAAAAACTTACCTTTCTGTTGGTGGCGCCTCAATGGGTATTGCAGGTTCAATTGTTGATCATAATTTTTTCGAATCTTGGCTTGGTATGAAAATCCAAACTGTTGATATGACGGAATTACGCCGTCGTATTGATCTGCAAATATATGATGAAGAGGAACTTGAGCTTGCCTTATCTTGGGCAGATAAGTATTTCCAATATGGTGAAGATCTGAATGCTAAACAATATCACCGTTCACCAGAAAGTCGTCGTCAAGTTCTTCGCGAAAGTTTACTCATGGCTATTTGCATTCGTGACATGATGCAGGGGAACCCAAAACTGAAAGAAAAAGGGTATGGTGAAGAAGCACTCGGCTACAACGCTATTGTTGCGGGTTTCCAGGGGCAGCGTCATTGGACAGATCAATATCCCAATGGCGATACTGCGGAAGCCATTTTAAATAGTTCATTCGACTGGAGCGGCATCCGTCAGCCATTTACGGTTGCAACAGAGAATGACAGTCTAAATGGCGTTGCGATGTTATTTGGTCATATGTTGACAGGGACAGCGCAGATTTTTGCTGATGTTCGAACTTTCTGGTCGCCAGACGCTGTTGAGCGTGTTACGGGCAAAAAACTCACGGGGCAGGCTGAAAATGGGGTGATTCATCTGATTAATTCAGGTTCTGCAACACTGGATGGGACTTGTTGCCAAAAAGATGCTCAAGGCCATCCTACGATGAAACCTCACTGGGAAATTACCGAAGAGGAAGTAGATGCTTGCCTGGCTGCAACGCAATGGCGCCCGGCGCTCCATGAATATTTCAGAGGTGGCGGCTTTTCCTCCAAATTCTTAACGAAAGGCGGCGTTCCTTTCACCATGAGCCGTGTCAATATCATTAAAGGACTTGGTCCTGTCCTGCAAATCGCTGAGGGCTGGAGTGCGGAATTGCCTAAAGATATTCATGACATTCTGGATAAACGGACAAATGAAACTTGGCCGACAACTTGGTTTGTTCCACGTTTAACCGGTAGAGGCGTCTTTAAGGATGTGTACTCCGTTATGGCGAATTGGGGGGCTAATCATGGAGTGCTTTCTATTGGTCATGTTGGCGCCGATTTCATTACATTAGCTTCTATGCTTAGGATCCCAGTTTGTATGCATAACGTGGATGAGAAAGCCATTTATCGTCCTTCTGCATGGAATGCACACGGTATGGAGCCAGAAGGTTCAGATTACCGAGCTTGTCAAAACTATGGTCCTCTCTATAAGAAATAGTGGCTGCTGGCGGTACGATACGAATTGTACCGCCTCTGTTCCACAACAGGAGAGCGTATGATGCAAGATGTCGTTTTAGTTTTGGATTGCGGGGCTACGAATGTGCGGGCTATTGCGGTTGACTCTCAGGGTAATGTGATTGCAAGGGAGTCAACACCGAATACCAGTGAGCCTGATAAAGCCAATTCTCACTGGCACATATGGTCACTGGATGCCATTTTAGAACGGTTGGCAGGCTGTTGTCGTGGAGTTATCCCCAAATTATCAGGTTATAAGATACGCGCAATAACGGTGACGACGTTTGGTGTTGATGGAACACTGGTCGATGCAAAGGGTGACCTACTTTATCCCATTATTAGTTGGAAATGTTCGCGAACAACTCCTATTGTTGAAAATATTGAGCGTTATTTCTCTGCTGAGAAATTGCAAACGATATCCGGTGTTGGGAAATTTAATTTTAATACGCTTTATAAGTTAATTTGGTTAAAGGAAAATCATCCTACTCTTTACGATAAAGCCCATGCATGGCTGTTTATTTCTTCTTTAATCAATTATCGATTAACCGGAGTGATGTCAACTGATAGAACGATGGCCGGGACCAGTCAGTTGCTAAATATTCATCATGAGCAGTTTAGTGAAGTAATATTAGATGCTATTTCTATTCCAGAGAGTTTATTTCCCGAACTCGTTCATGCCGGTGAGCAAATTGGTACTTTAATTCCAGAGGCAGCTAAAAAGTTGAATTTGCCTTCAGGAATTCCCGTTATTTCCTCTGGACATGATACCCAATTTGCTTTATTTGGCTCAGGCGCGGGTTTAAATCAACCCGTCTTATCTTCCGGTACCTGGGAAATTTTGATGGTACGCACTCCTAATGTGAACACCCATATTTTACCTTATTATGCTAGTTCTACCTGTGAATTAGACGCAAGAAAAGGGATCTTTAACCCAGGATTGCAATGGTTAGCTTCTGGAATACTTGAATGGATCAGACAGCTTTTCTGGCAAGGTATTTCCCCTTCGGAGGTCTATCTCCAAATGATCCATGAAGCTTTATCTGTTCCTCCTGGTGCTAATAACTTAAGAATGAATTGTCGTTTGTTAACCTCTGAGGCAGGATGGTGTGGAATAACGTTGGATACTGAACGACGTCATTTTTATCGTGCTGCATTAGAGGCGTTGGGATATCAATTAAAACAAAACTTATCTCTTTTAGAGAAAATAAGTGGATTTCATGCTAAAGAGTTGGTGTTAGTGGGGGGAGGTAGTCGAAATTATCTCTGGAACCAAATAAAAGCAGATATTTTAAACTTACCAATAAAAGTACTTAATGAATCAGAGACGACGGTATTAGGCGCTTCTTTCTTTGCTTGGCTTGGTGTAGGTTATTATAAATCGGCTGAACAAGCCCGTGAGCAGTTTTCTTATCACTATGAACTTTATACACCCGGTGAGCACCAGGAAGCTTATAATTTATTATTTCAAAATTTCATACAGGAATAGGTAATCTTCTGTTGAAAATGATTTTACTAGTTATTTATTCTTGCTATCTCGTTTAAACATGCTGACTAAAGTAGGAAATGGTAACGCTTTTGCTATCGTCGTCACAGAGAAAACGACTAAATGTGGAAATATATTGCTAAATAAGACGTGATTTTCTAATTCTGGTATTGGACAAAATAATCCTATTCTGTCCCAATATAAAAGGGATTCCTTTATGAGAAATGAACGTCACCAGAAAATCATGGATCTTCTCCATCATCATGAATCATTAACAACCTCTGAACTTTCCATAGCTTTACAAGTGAGTAAAGAAACAATACGTCGGGATCTGCGATTTCTTCAAGAGCATGGTCATCTTCTGCGTTTACATGGCAGAGCAAAAAGCTTAAACAGAGAAACACAGGATAATGGTGACCCCTTTAACATGCGGGTTAAAAGCCATTTTTCGAGTAAATCGCTTATTGCTCAACGGGCGGTGACTTGGATAAGTGAAGGAATGATAATTGCACTTGATGCAAGTTCAACATGTTGGTATCTGGCAAAGCAACTTCCTGATATTAATATTACTATTTTTACCAATAGCATTCGTATTTGTCATCAATTATCAAAGAAAAAAAATATTCAATTAATCAGTTCGGGGGGAGTTCTGCATCGTAAATATGCTTGTTATATTAGTTCATCACTTATTACACAATTAAGAAATTTAGAGATAGATCTATTTGTTTTTTCCTGTGACGGTATTGATGCAAATGGTGATTTATGGGATTCGAATATTGATAATGCGGAATTTAAAGATATTCTTATAAGACGGGCATTACAATCAATTCTGTTAATTGATAAGAGTAAAATTAACCGGAAAAGCGAAATTAAAATAGGAAATCGTAGTAATATCACTGACATAATATCGAATTGTCAGGTGTAGTTGTTAATATCAATGAGTGTATGAATAAACCATAGGTAAGATGAGTTTAAATCTTAAAACCGGGTGGAAGGCTATTATCTTACCAATCTCTTAATCAGGAAATCTGATTAAGAGACAGTTATCGGGCGGGCGTATAAAAATCAGCGAGCTTGGATATGGGTACTGCTAGTTTGATAGGCAAAGAAATACTTGAGAATCAGGTTCAACAAAATGCCGTAAGCGGGTAGGAAAAAGAGTAAGCAGATTAGCAGCTTAAAGCAGTAATCTACTAACCCGATCTCGATCCAATTAGCTGCCATGAAAGCATCGGTACTGCGATAGAAAGCGATAGAGAAAAAGGCAAGGGTATCAAGTAAGTTGCCGAAGAACATTGCTGCTGCGGGAGCGACCCACCAATTACGTCTCTGGCGCAGACGATTGAAGACGTATACATCCAGTATCTGCCCAAGGAAGTAAGCCATAAAGCTGGCGCAGGCAATACGGGCAACAAAGAGATTGAATTCAGACAATGCAGTAAATTCTTGCCACACGCCCTGGAAAAATAGGGCAGAAATTATATAAGAGCTCAACAATGCGGGGAACATAACGGTAGTAATGATTCGCCTTGCCAGTGGTGCGCCATAGATACGAACTGTCAAATCGGTTGCAAGAAAAATAAATGGGAAAGTAAAGGCTCCCCAAGTGGTATGAAAACCGAAAATAGAGACGGGTAGTTGCACCAGATAATTACTGGAAATAATAATCAGAATATGGAATAACGAAAGCCAAATTAAAGTGGTAGCTCGCTGTTGTGTAATCGTAGCTGATGAAAACATATTGTACCTTTTTGGATAATGGGGTGAGGGAACCCAATGGAAGATCTGCCGTTTTAATTGACGGCGCCTCACATGATACGTCGGTTGTACATGAATTCAAAATGCCGTATGTAAAGTTAATTTTTGCTAGCCTTTTTATAATATAATCCAGTTTTATAGTTTGCCTGAAATTGTAGAGATAAGTTATGCCCGATATGTTTATTAATCCAGACAAGACCCTTGATACACAAGGGCTGCGCTGTCCTGAACCAGTGATGATGGTGCGGAAAACCGTGCGTCATATGGAAGCAGGGCAAATGTTATTAATTCTTGCTGACGATCCGGCAACTACGCGTGATATTCCCAGTTTTTGTCGTTTTATGGAGCATCAGTTGGTTGCCCAAGAAACGGAACAAATGCCTTATCGCTATCTGGTTAGAAAAAAAGAGAATCAATAGCACAGGATATGAGCCGGAAATAAGACCCATATCCTTAAATAGCCAGGCGATTTTCGTTATTTCAGTTTAATCCTTAATAACCTTACCGCGTTCGCCGTTACAAGAGCGGTTGCGCCAGAATCCGCCAGTACTGCCATCCACAAGCCTGTGATACCCAATAGGCTGGTGACAAGGAAGATTCCTTTTAATCCCAGAGCAATAGCAATATTTTGGCGGATATTATTGTGCGTTGCGCGGGAAAGGGTGATGATTTCTGACAAACCTGTCAGGCGGTTGTGAGTCAATGCTGCATCTGCGGTTTCCAGAGCGACATCGGTGCCGCTTCCCATTGCCACTCCGATACTGGAAGCTTTCATAGCAGGTGCGTCGTTGATGCCGTCACCGACCATCATTGTGTTGTGATCTTTATTCAATGCAATGACCGCTTTGACTTTATCTTCCGGCATTAACCCGGCGCGGAAATCTATTCCTAACTGACCGGCAATTGCAGTTGCTGCACGAGGGTTATCCCCTGTCAACATCACTGATTTAATGCCTTGATCTTTCAGTAAACGGATAGCATCAATTGCATCCTGACGTAACGTATCTTGCATCGCGATAAGGCCGGTAAATTGTTCATCATGCATTACGGCAACAACGGTTTTACCGCAATCTTCTAACTGAACAATTTTTTGTTTCCAACGATCAGATAACGTGTTTGCGGGCAGTTTTCCGGGCGCGCTGACGAGAATACGTTTACCGTCTAACTGACCTTCAACACCAATCCCCGCCAACGCCTTACGGTGTTCAGCTTCGGTAATATTAACGTTTTTACTTTCTGCATATTGCAAAATGGCTTTAGCCAGTGGGTGATGGGAGCCGCTTTCTACTGCGGAAGCCAAAGTTAATAGCTGAGATTCGCTGATATTTTCTGCTGGTTGTACATCTGTGACTTGTGGTTTACCGGCGGTCAGCGTCCCGGTTTTATCAAAAGCGATTGTGGTAATTAGCCCTAATTGTTCCAGTGCCGCACCACCTTTAATCAAGGCGCCTCGGCGGGTTGCTGCTGCAAGGGCAGAGGTAATTGCGGCGGGTGTGGAAATCACCAAAGCGCAAGGGCAGCCGATCAATAGCAAAGTAAGACCACGGTAGATCCATGTTTCCCAAGGTTGGCTGAATACAGTTGGTGGAATGATGATAACTAGCGCAGAGAACAGCATAATTAGCGGAGTGTAAATTCGGCTAAAACGGTCAATGAAGCGCTCAATCGGCGCACGGCGCTCTTCGGCTTCTTCAATCAGTTGCAGAATACGGTCAATGGCATTGTTGCCCTGTTCGGACAATACTTTCATTTGGACTGCACGATCCACGGACAAACAACCGGCCGGAACTTTTTCTCCCTGCATGCGTTCAACCGGAATAGATTCACCTGTCAGCGCACTTTCATCGAAGCTAGCGAATGAATTGAGTAATTCTGCGTCAGTGGGTAAACGTCCGCCTGGCGCAATCTCAATAATATCGCCTGGGCGAAGGTCTGAAACTGGGACAGTCCTTTTCTCACCATTTTTAACCAGTAGTGCTTCTTCCGGCACTAATGCCATTAGTGCGCTTACTCCTCGACGAGCACGGCCGGCAGCATAAGCTTCCAACATTTCACCAAGCATAAACAACAGTAGTACCATTGCCGCTTCAGCGGTTGCATCGATAAACAACGCACCGATGGCGGCAACGCTCATCAAGGTTTCAATGGCGAATGGCGTGCCTGATCGTATGAGTTGCCAGGCTTTGGTGACAATAGGTACTAATCCAATCACGGTAGTGATAATAAAGGCAATACGACCAAATGAAGGATTGGTGTTGGAGATTCCCCAACTTATCAGCATCATCAATGAAAGAGTGATGATCGGCGCGAATTCTTTCCAGCGGCTGCTTTTTGTTGCTTTCTGATTTGAATCGGAATTGCGTAGGGAAAATCCAGCCTGATTAACCGCTTGAATAACCGCTGAACGTATATCTGTATCAGCATCTACGACCAGTTTTTCAGTTGCGAATAGCACTTTGGCTTGTTTCACCTCTGGAATTTTGCTGACCGCGGTTTCAATTTTGCGGGCGCAGCTTGGACAATCCATACCATTAACAACCCAACTGTAACGTTGACTTGCCAAAAGCTCAGGCGCTTGTGTTTCTTGTGTATCATGGGAAGGGCTATGCTCATGTGAGCAAGCCCCATTGTGTTCATGATTATGTAAATGCTCACTAACTTGTTTAGCTTGATCTGAACAAGTGGTAGTCGCGCAGCAGCTTCCATGCTGGTGGTTATGTTGATGAGCACTATTTTTGTTTGAATCTGAGTACATGGGCTCCCCCTGGATAGAGTTAACTCAAAGATAATGGCTAATGGTTAAACTCTACACTCTGGAGCCCACTCCAGAGTCAATAAAAAGAGAAAATAAAATTGGCAAATCGTGCGATTGAATGCTGATATCTATTTTCAACTTAATCTTTTTATTAAAGATAAATAGAACGAATAATTAGAAAATGGCCGATAAAATAACAGGTTGCCACAATCGCCTTAGAAGATTTGAGCTGGAGACGGTAATGGTTGATCAGCCAGAAACTATGTGACAGTAGCAACAAGATACTGCCTGCTAATAGGGAGAAACCATAATCTGTATTAAGGGAGAAGTATTGTTCACCTGCCATCCACACCATTATCAAAAGCATAACGACCGAGGCAACGACCGGCCAACGCATTTTTTCCAGTTTATTCCAAATAACCAGCAGAATAATGGAACCCAGAACCAGTAAAATTAATGGCAACGGGAAGAAGAAACTGAAATTCATCTGTAATACAAAGCTTACCGTGTAGAACAAATAACAGAGGAATAATGTGCCTAGAGAGAGTAGTGAATACTTACTGGGGAGCATACGCAGAGCATCTGATATTAAAGCAGTAAATAACCCAAGACAGATTAAATAGCCTGAAATATGCAGCTCAGGCGCTTGCCATGCCCACAATAATAACAATAGCAAAGTAATTGGCCTGAATAGCCATCTTTGCCAGTTTGGACCACGGTAAGCTGCGTCAACATACAACCAACCAGAAAGAAATACTGCAATAAATGGCCAGCTCATATTTGTTCCTTAATAAGTGATGGGTAAGGGATCTATACCCAATGGATTTCAAGATGCATCGCGGCGGCAAGGGAACGAATCCCCGGGAGCATAGAGAACTATGTGACCGGGGTGAGTGAGTGCAGCCAACAAAGAGGCAACTTGAAAGATAACGGGTATACTCTTTTACTAGCAAAATATAGACTTAAATAATAGAGATTGGTTTAAGTATCTGTGCGGAAATAGGCAGTAAATGAAGAAATGATTTATCTGTTCAGCCAAGAAAGCAGGCAATAAGCTGTGTTGAGACAGATAGTGACGGTTTTTGGATTCATCACCGGAAGGAGGAATGAAATGAATCATTCCTCACATAATTATATATACTTTCCGGGTATTGGGGGCACTATTTGAGGTGATGGCTTTTCTCTTTCCGTTGTTTTTTCTGCATTGACAGTAGTTCAAAGACACCAAAAAAGAAGATTTTGGTTTGCATCAGGCCAGAGAGTTTTTGATCTTTGGGCTGGCTGGCTTTCAGAAGCAGCATTTGAAATGCATGCATCACCACCATGAAAATCATGGCGACATCCATAAAGTACTTCAATGGTTTTGGAAATGGATGGATCAGGTTAAAGATCAGAAATCCCCAAACGCAGATCATTAACAGTTTGCCCAATTGAATAAACATCAGTGTGTACTCCAAAGTAATCATTATGCAGGGAAGTAACGGATATAGAGCCGGTATGCGACTTGTCCGGCTACTTTTTCACGATGAAGTCGCCAGTTAACAGGCACATCAATCGCCGTTGATTCAGATTCAGCTTCAACATAAATCCAGCTTTCATCTGCCAGCCAATTTTGCTCTTCCAACAATTTTATGGTTTCGCTGAGCATTCCTTTACGAAAAGGAGGATCAAGGAAAACGACATCGTAGGGTTTTCCTGATTGAGATAAATAGGTTAATGCACTGTCGTTAATGACTTCGGCATTTTGGGCACTGAGCAGATCCAAATTCGCGGAAAGCTGCTTGGCTATATTACGTTCATATTCAATCAGGGTAACCTGCGATGCATAACGAGAAAGCGCTTCTAATCCAAGCGCTCCGCTGCCGGCATAGCAATCCAGACAATGTGCTTCCTGAATAACCGGGGCTAGCCAGTTAAATAGCGTCTCTCTGACGCGATCTGTCGTTGGGCGTAATCCGGGGCTATTCGGTACAGGTAATTTCCGGCCTCGCCATTTTCCGCCAATAATGCGGATTTGTCCCATTGATTGCTGTTGTGATTTCTTTGCCATAATTTGCGTAACAGTTGTTAAGACTTACAGGCATTAATTTACCATGAAATTTATGATTGATATGTGTTGAGCTATTACGAAAATGTTAGACTATTTCTAATTTCGTTATTATTCCCTGTTGTAACGCCATGATTTAACCTTGAGGAGTGCAGTGGCTAATGGCAAAAGAGAAAAAAAGAGGCTTTTTCTCCTGGTTCGGGCGTGGCCGTCAGGAAGAGCAGCAAAAAGAAGAACAATTGGCGGCGGAGCAGGCGGAACAACAACGTCTTGCAGAGGAAGCCGCAAGGTTGGCGGCGGAGCAGGCGGAACAGCAACGCCTTGCAGAGGAAGCTGCAAGGTTGGCGGCGGAGCAGGCGGAACAGCAACGCCTTGCAGAGGAAGCCGCAAGATTGGCGGCGGAGCAGGCGGAACAGCAACGCCTTGCAGAGGAAGCTGCAAGATTAGCGGCGGAGCAGGTGGAACAACAACGCCTTGCAGAGGAAGCTGCAAGATTAGAGGCAGAGCAGGCAGAACAGCAACGTGTTGCAGAGGAAGCTGCAAGATTGGCGGCGGAGCAGGCGGAACAGCAACGTGTTGCAGAGGAAGCTGCAAGATTAGCGGCGGAGCAGGCGGAACAACAGCGTGTTGCAGAGGAAGCCGCAAGATTGGCGGCGGAGCAGGCGGAACAACAGCGTGTTGCAGAGGAAGCTGCAAGATTGGCGGCGGAGCAGGCGGAACAGGTACAAACTGAACAGCCAAAGCCAGTTATATCAAAAGAGCAAGAGCGCCCGACTAAAGAAGGCTTTTTCTCTCGTTTGAAACGCAGTTTGGTTAAAACTCGTCAGAATCTAGGGTCCGGTTTTCTCAGCCTATTCAGTGGTAAAAAGATCGATGATGATCTGTTTGATGAATTGGAAGAGCAGTTATTGATTGCTGATGTTGGTGTCGATACTACCCGTAAAATCATTGGCAGTTTGACAGAGCATGCCAGCCGTAAAGAGCTAAAAGATGCAGAAGCCTTGTATGCCAAACTAAAAGAAGAGATGTCTGGGATTCTGGCTAAAGTGAATAAGCCCCTGGACATTGAAGGAAAAACACCGTATGTCATTCTGATGGTTGGTGTTAATGGTGTAGGAAAAACCACTACAATTGGTAAATTGGCTCGTCAATTTCAGGCACAAGGTAAATCTGTCATGCTGGCCGCCGGAGATACTTTCCGGGCAGCCGCTGTTGAACAGTTACAGGTGTGGGGGGAACGTAACCATATTCCGGTGGTAGCGCAACATACTGGCGCTGATCCCGCTTCCGTGATCTTCGACGCTATTCAGTCAGCTAAAGCTAAAGGTGTAGATGTACTGATTGCAGATACCGCTGGTCGTTTGCAAAATAAATCTCATCTGATGGAAGAATTGAAGAAGATTGTCCGGGTGATGAAAAAACTGGACGAAGATGCTCCACATGAAATTATGCTGACATTGGATGCGAGTACCGGTCAGAATGCGATAAGTCAGGCTAAACTGTTCCATGAAGCTGTTGGATTGACAGGTATCTCATTGACAAAATTGGATGGTACTGCCAAAGGCGGGGTAATTTTCGCCATTGCTGATCAGTTTGAAATTCCTATTCGTTATATTGGGGTTGGTGAAGGAATTGAAGATCTACGGCCATTTAAGGCAGACGACTTTATAGAGGCGCTTTTTGCCCGAGAGGATTAATTACCTATGATTCGCTTTGAACAGGTCAGTAAAGCTTATCTGGGGGGACGGCAAGCCCTGCAAGGGGTGGATTTTCATTTGCGCCCTGCGGAAATGGCATTTCTAATCGGTCACTCAGGGGCAGGTAAAAGTACCTTGCTGAAACTCATCTGTGGCATTGAGCGGCCTAGCGCCGGACATATCTGGTTTGCCGGTCATGATATCAGTCGGTTAAAAAGCCGTGAGGTACCTTTTCTACGTCGTCAGATTGGTATGATTTTCCAGGATCATCATCTGCTGCTGGATCGGACGGTGTACGATAATGTGGCAATGCCGCTGATTATTTCAGGCGCCAGTTTTGAAGATATCCGTCGTCGGGCTTCTGCTGCTCTGGATAAGGTTGGTCTGCTGGACAAAGCGAAAAATTTCCCAATTCAGCTTTCGGGTGGTGAACAACAACGTGTTGGCATTGCTCGTGCGGTTGTGAATAAACCGACTGTTTTGTTGGCAGATGAACCTACCGGTAATCTGGATGGTGAGTTGTCAGAGGGTATTCTACGACTGTTTGAAGAATTTAATCGGGTAGGGGTGACAGTGCTGATGGCAACCCATGATATGGCACTGATTGAAAGACGGAAATATCGTATTCTGACTCTGAGCCAGGGCCGTATGGCGGGAGAGTATCATGGTTAAAAATGTGCGTAAGGCAGCGGGGAAAGTAACAAGATCGAAAAGTAAAGTTTTACAAGGAGGATGGCGTGAGCAGTGGCGCTATGCTTGGATGAATACGCTGACAGATATGTTACGTCAGCCGCTGGCGACGTTGTTGACTGTGATGGTGATTGCGATCTCCCTGACATTACCAAGCGTCTGTTACATTGTGTGGAAGAATGTCAGCCAGGCTGCGGAAAAATGGTATCCCACTCCTCAATTGACGGTATATCTCGATAAATCACTGGATGATAATAGCGCTCAGAAATTAATAGGTGAGCTGAAAGCACTTGATGGGGTGGATAATGTCAACTATCTCTCACGTCAGGAAGCAATGACAGAATTCCGCGCTTGGTCTGGTTTTGGTAGCGCACTGGATATGTTGGAAGAGAATCCGTTGCCCGCGGTGGCGATTATCACACCGAAAATTGATTTTCAGAGTTCACAGACGCTAACCACACTGCGCGATAGAGTTTCTCAGGTTAAAGGTATTGAAGAAGTTCGGATGGATGATAGCTGGTTTGCCCGTCTGGCGGCGCTGACCGGTCTTATCGGTCAGATTGCGACAGTGATCGGTATTCTGATGATCGTTGCACTGTTTTTAGTCATTGGTAATAGTGTGCGTCTCAGTATTTTCAGTCATCGTGATACGATTAACGTGATGAAGCTTATTGGTGCAACGGATGGCTTTATTTTGCGTCCGTTCCTCAATGGTGGTGCTTTGTTAGGGGCTTTGGGGGCAATTTTATCGTTAATTTTATCCGCACTGTTGGTATGGAAACTTTCTGATGTTGTCACCCAGGTTGCCAGCGTGTTTGGCACGACATTTAATTTACATGGGCTTTCATGGGATGAGTCCCTGCTGCTAGTTTTGCTCTCTGCGATGATTGGTTGGGTTGCTGCTTGGTTGGCGACAACTCAGCATTTGCGCCATTTTACGCCAGAATAAAACGGTAATCTTTTCAACAGGCTGAGCGAGATCAGCCTGACAACGCAATAACCATCTCCTTTTTTTCCTAGGGTAAGAATTTCTATTCATTGACTTAAATCCAAAATCACGATTTTCTTTTGTGTAGAATTAATTGAATAAGGTGCTTGAATTCATTACCTAATTTGTATTCTGCCGGTGAATCTGGCGGACATATTTTGTGGAATGGAATTAATATTTGTCGGGGATAGTACAAATAAAGTTAGTTGCATAAATATAAAACTATCTGTTATTTTTTGTTCTGTGATCCCATTGTAGGGATGGCCGGTGCTGAAATTATTACTCTTCCACGGATCTGTAACTTGAATATGCACATTCTGGTGATAGACTGTACCGCGGTGTGTTCATATACACTGATCTAATCTAATCCATACTAACGATTTGAGCCTTATTTGAGAGGATTTGAATGGCCAAAGAAATGCAAACCTTAGCGTTAGTTCCTCAAGGAAGTCTAGAGGGCTATATCCGTGCCTCTAATACCTATCCGATGCTGACAGCAGAGGAAGAGAGGGAACTGGCTGAAAGGCTGCATTACCAGGGAGATCTGGATGCAGCTAAGAAGCTGATTCTGTCTCATCTGCGCTTCGTTGTTCATGTCGCTCGTAGCTATGCTGGTTATGGGCTGCCTCAAGCGGATTTAATTCAGGAAGGGAATATTGGCCTGATGAAAGCAGTACGTCGTTTTAACCCAGAAGTTGGGGTGCGTCTGGTTTCTTTTGCCGTTCACTGGATTAAAGCTGAAATCCATGAATATGTACTGCGTAATTGGCGTATTGTTAAAGTTGCAACAACTAAAGCACAGCGTAAGTTGTTCTTCAATCTGCGTAAAACTAAACAGCGCTTAGGGTGGTTCAATCAGGACGAAGTAGAAATGGTCGCCAAAGAACTTGGTGTGACCAGTAAAGATGTGCGTGAGATGGAATCTCGTATGTCAGCGCAGGATATGGCGTTTGATATGTCTGCCGATGATGATAGTCAGGAAGGTCAACCGGTTGCGCCAGTGCTGTATCTTCAAGATAAAGCTTCTGATTTTGCAGATGGCATTGAAGAGGACAATTGGGAAAACCATGCGGCTGATAAATTATCGGTAGCGATAGAAAGTTTAGACGAGCGCAGTCAGGATATTATCCGTTGCCGCTGGTTAGATGATGATAATAAATCTACCCTGCAAGAGCTGGCGGATAAGTACGGTGTTTCTGCGGAGCGTGTGCGTCAGCTTGAAAAAAATGCTATGAAAAAATTGCGTGTCGCAATTGAGGCATAAATATATACCTAATAGATTTTGAGTTGCAGCGCGGCGGTAAGTGAACAAATCCCCAGGAGCATATACCTAATAGATTTCGAGTTGCATCGCGACGGCAAGGGAGCGAATCCCCGGGAGCATAGATAACTATGTGACCGGGGTGAGTGAGTGCAGCCAACAAAGAGGCAGCTTGAAAGATAACGGGTATAGATAACTATGTGACTGGGGTGAGTGAAAGCAGCCAACAAAGCAGTAGCTTGAAAGATGAAGGGTATATACCCAATGGATTTCAAGATGCATCGCGACGGCAAGGGAGCGAATCCCCGGGAGCATAGATAACTATGTGACCGGGGTGAGTGAGCGCGGCCAACAAAGAGGCAACTTGAAAGATGAAGGGTATAAAGTGATTTTGCGTTAACGCATTCATAATTAATAAATTAAAAGGGCGATAATAGTTTATCGCCTTTTTTGTTTCATTTTTTACGTTGTCATCACGATTAATCCTATGAAAATTGTTATTGCGCCTGATTCATTTAAAGAAAGTCTCAGCGCCTTACAGGCCGCTGAAGCGATAGAACAAGGATTTCGTGAAATCTATCCACAAGCTGAATACATTAAATTGCCGATGGCAGATGGAGGGGAAGGTACAGTTGAATCGATGGTAGCAGCCACCGGTGGAAAGATTGTACGTCTGTCAGTCACCGATCCATTAAATCAGCCGGTAGATAGTTTTTTCGGCGTGCTAGGTGATGGAGAAACCGCTGTTATTGAAATGGCGGCGGCTTCTGGCTTACATTTGGTGCCGATGGAAAAGCGTAATCCACTGATAACTACGACTTATGGTACCGGTGAGCTGATGTTGGCTGCTTTAGATCAAGGTGTCAGAAAGATAATTTTAGGTATTGGCGGTAGCGCGACTAATGATGGCGGTGCCGGTATGATGCAGGCGTTGGGGGGTTGTTTACTTGATTCTGATGGTAAAGAGTTGGAGTCTGGCGGGGCTGCGCTAAGTCGGCTTGCTAAAATTGATCTTTCTGGTTTAGATGCGCGTTTGGATCGAACTGAAATTATCGTCGCTTGTGATGTAACTAACCCGTTATGTGGTGAGTTTGGCGCATCTGCTATTTTCGGGCCACAGAAAGGGGCGACGCCAGAGATGGTGAAAGAGTTAGATGCGGCTCTACGCCATTATGGTGAAAAAATTGAGTTACTGACCGGCATTAAGGTCATTGACGTACCCGGCACGGGAGCAGCAGGAGGGATGGGCGCTCCTTTACTTGGTTGGTTGGACGCTAAATTGCAACCGGGAATTGATATTGTTATCTCCACGCTGGAATTGGAAAAGGCAGTACAAGGCGCTGATCTGGTTATCACAGGTGAAGGACGAATGGACAGCCAGACTATTTACGGTAAAACACCGATTGGTGTTGCCCGCATTGCTAAAAAACATGCTATTTCGACTATTGCGTTGGTTGGCGGTATGAGTCGGGACTATGGTGTTGTTCATCAGCACGGATTGGATGCCGTTTTCTCAATTATGCCCGGCGTTTGTTCTCTTTCTGACGCGCTTGCTTGCGGGCATGAGAATTTGAGGGTGACTGCCCGCAATGTGGCTGCGGTCTGGAAGATGGGTCAGCTAGAATAAGAATTTGACTTGGCATCGTAGTAAAAACTACAGGCGTTCATGAAACCTTTTAATGCTGGCTCGTCAGCATCTGAGAACCCTTCAAGGCTTAATTTCCACTGGTTAACTGTGGGATGTTGAGCTTTTATTTCGTTTATCAAATATAAACCCACTCCCCGGCGGCGTGTTATTTCACGGACACATAAATCTTTAAGCAGGCCGGATTGATCATTAAGAGTCATTTTTACTGCGGCAAGTAATCTATCATTAAAACGAGCAGCAAATAGTTTATTTCCATTTTTTAACCAAATTTGCCATTGCTCAGGTGCCTGTTGAGGCCAGATTTTCTTTAGATCAATCATATCTTGTGTTGATAAAACAGTAAGTTGTTCAATAGTTAGCTTCATGGCTTTTCCATATCAGTTTACATGAATATACCCGTTATCTTTCAAGTTGCCGTCGCGATGCATCTTGAAATCCATAAGGTATAGATAGACGGTGTGTTGTGTAACCGCTTTTTTACGTTGCCGAAAAAATGTTTTTAACATAGTCGATATTTCGAGCTAAAGATTGCTTTACTAATATTTAACCAGAATATCACACTATGTTTCGTCTAAAATCCAATCAATTTTTGCCGTATTTTATTCTGTAATTAATGCTTTTATCTACCTTGTTAATTTGATTTTAAGCATGAAATGCTATTTTAATAATATGAAAAATAAAATCTTATTAATAAAAATCACTTTACCTAACCAGTGATCGCAAGAGATCATGATTTCCCGTCAGATAATGGGGGATCTTAAAGGCAAACACAATAAATTAGACCAATAACAACACGGGGATAAATGAAATGAAAATCATAACAGGTAAGACACTATTAGCAGGCTGTATTGCCATGATGATGAGTCACTCACTGTGGGCGCAAGAGATCAAAGTGGCGATTGTGGGGGCAATGTCTGGTCCGGTTGCTCAATATGGTGATATGGAATTTACTGGCGCCCGTCAGGCAATTGCAGATATCAATGCTAAAGGTGGTATTAATGGCAATAAGCTGGTGGGCGTTGAATATGATGATGCCTGTGACCCGAAACAGGCTGTGGCCGTCGCTAATAAAGTGATTAATGATAATATTCGCTATGTTATCGGTCACTTATGCTCTTCGTCTACTCAACCGGCATCTGACATCTACGAAGATGAAGGTGTCATTATGATTACTCCAGCGGCAACCAATGCCGATTTGACGACTCGTGGCTACCAGATGATTCTGCGTACTACCGGGTTGGATTCTGATCAGGGACCAACGGCAGCGAAATATATTGCTGACAAGATTAAACCTCAGCGTATAGCTATTGTTCACGATAAACAGCAATACGGTGAAGGGTTAGCTCGATCTGTTCTCGATAAATTGAAAACAACAGGCGTCAATATTGTCTTGTTTGAAGGCGTTACTGCGGGCGATAAAGATTTTTCGGCTCTGGTTGCCCGCCTGAAAAAAGAAAATGTGGATTTTGTCTATTTTGGCGGCTACTACCCTGAAATGGGGCAAATTCTGCGTCAGGCTAAGCAGGCTGGCCTGAATATTCGCTTTATGGGACCAGAAGGTGTAGGTAATTCCTCGCTATCCAATATCGCCGGAGCCGCTTCTGAGGGCATGTTAGTCACACTACCTAAGCGTTACGATCAGGTACCGGTGAACAAAGCTATTGTTGAGGCGATCAAAGGTAAGAAAAGCGATCCGACAGGTCCGTTCGTCTGGACCACCTATGCTGCTCTGCAATCTCTGGCTACGGCAATGAATCGTACCGGTAGCATGGAACCGATTGATTTGGTGAAAGACCTGAAAGCGAATCCAGTGGATACCGTAATGGGAACACTGAGCTGGAATAAAGCTGGCGATCTGAAAGGGTTCGAATTCGGTATTTTTGAATGGCATGCAGATGGTTCTTCTACTTCTGTGAAGTAAAGTCGTCAGCTCCTGTTGATCAGGAGCTGCTATTCCAGAGGTACAACGTATGTCAGAGCAATTTCTCTATTTTCTACAACAGATGTTAAACGGAGTGACTCTGGGCAGTACTTATGCCTTGATTGCCATTGGTTATACGATGGTTTACGGCATTATCGGGATGATTAACTTCGCTCATGGTGAAGTTTACATGATTGGTAGCTATGTCTCCTTTATTGTCATTGCGGCTCTAATGATGATGGGAATTGATTTGGGCTGGTTGCTGATTACGGCTGCTTTTTTAACATCAATTGTCATTGCCGCTGCTTATGGTTGGAGCATTGAGCGAGTGGCTTACAGACCAGTTCGTCATTCTAAACGTCTGATTGCCCTGATTTCGGCGATTGGGATGTCTATTTTCTTGCAAAATTATGTCAGTCTGTCACAAAGTTCTCGCGATCTGGCATTGCCAAGCTTGATTACCGGACAGTGGGTGTTAGGCGAAAGTGATGGATTTTCTGCCAGTCTTAGCGCAATGCAACTGACCATCTGGATAGTGACATTTCTTGCCATGCTGATATTGACACTGTTTATCCGCTATTCCCGTATGGGACGTGCCTGCCGTGCTTGTGCGGAAGATCTGAAAATGGCCGGTTTGTTGGGGATCAATACTAACCGAGTGATTTCCTTAACCTTTGTTATCGGTGCAGTCATGGCCGCGGTAGCGGGTGTTTTGTTGGGCCAGTTCTATAGTGTGATAAATCCGTATATCGGTTTTATGGCAGGGATGAAAGCTTTCACCGCCGCCGTATTGGGAGGAATTGGCAGTATCCCGGGGGCGATGATTGGCGGCTTGATCTTGGGAATTTCAGAAGCCCTAACTTCTGCTTATTTGAGCACCGAATATAAAGACGCCGTTTCCTTTACTCTGCTCATTGTTGTGCTGTTGTTTATGCCTACTGGGATTTTAGGTCGTCCAGAGGTAGAAAAGATATGAAACATGCTCATTGGGTGAATGCCATTATTGCTTCAGTCGTTTTATTTGTGTTGTCTGCCTTTATGATGGGGATGCAGTTGTCGCTGGACGGTACGAAGTTAGTCGTCCACCGTGCCGATGAAGTGCGATGGTTATGGATCGGCATTGGCTGTGCGGTTGTTTTTCTGTTCCAACTATTGCGTCCGGTTTTTCAGCAAACAATGAAGAAAGTACCGATTAAAAGCTGGTCGTTGCCGGATTTAAATGGTTCAACCAAAGGACAAAAGCTACTGGCAATATTGGTCATTATTGCTGCAATTGTCTGGCCGTTTATTGTCTCCCGTGGTAGTGTTGATATTGCTACGCTGACGTTAATTTATGTCATGCTAGGGTTGGGTTTGAATGTGATGGTTGGTTTGTCGGGGTTGTTGGTACTCGGGTATGCAGGTTTTTATGCTATCGGTGCTTATACCTACGCTTTGCTAAGTCATTATTACGGACTAGGGTTTTGGCAGAGTTTGCCGTTGGCGGGGTTAACAACAGCTTTATCGGGGCTATTGTTAGGCTTTCCGGTATTGCGATTGCGAGGTGACTATCTGGCAATTGTTACGCTTGGTTTTGGTGAAATTGTTCGCATTCTACTGTTGAATAATACTGAAATAACAGGTGGTCCGAATGGTATCAGCCAGATCCCAAAACCGACTTTCTTCGGGCTAGAATTTAACCGCAGTGTGAAAGAGGGAGGTTGGGATACTTTCCACAACTTCTTTGGTTTGAAATACGATCCAAGCGATCGGGTCATTTTCCTCTATCTGGTGGTGTTACTGTTGGTAATGCTGACAGTATTTATTATTAATCGACTACTACGTATGCCATTAGGTCGTGCATGGGAAGCTCTGCGTGAAGATGAGATTGCTTGCCGTTCTCTTGGTTTAAGTCCAACCCGAATTAAACTGGCGGCGTTTACTATCAGTGCTGCATTTGCCGGTTTTGCTGGTACTTTATTTGCTGCCCGGCAGGGTTTCGTCAGCCCAGAGTCCTTCACTTTTGCTGAATCTGCTTTTGTGCTGGCGATTGTGGTGCTTGGAGGGATGGGATCGCAGACGGCGGTGATTCTAGCGGCCATTTTGTTGGTGGTTTCCCGTGAGATGATGCGTGATCTGAATGCCTACAGTATGTTGTTGCTAGGGGCAATGATGGTATTGATGATGGTTTGGCGCCCGCAAGGATTGCTACCGACAAAACGCCGTCATATCAAATTGGAACGACAGGTACAGGAGGGAAAGCAAGCATGAGTGCGACACCATTATTGCAAGTTTCCGATCTGACCATGCGTTTCGGCGGCTTGCTGGCGGTTAATAACGTAGCCTTGAGGCTAAATCAAGGTGAAATTGTTTCTCTTATTGGGCCTAATGGTGCGGGGAAGACCACGATCTTTAATTGCTTGACCGGATTTTACTGTCCGAATAGCGGTACTATAAAGCTGCGGGAGAAACATCTGGAAGGGTTATCTGGGCAGGCTATTGCACGTATGGGCGTTATCAGAACATTCCAGCATGTGCGATTGTTCCGAGAGATGACGGTGATTGAAAATCTATTAGTGGCGCAGCATCAGCATCTGAAAAGGGGCCTTTTTGCCGGCCTTTTGAAAACGCCGGCATTCCGCCGGGCAGAATCTAAGGCGGTAGATTGGGCCATAACTTGGTTAGAACGGATTGGTTTATTACCACTGGCGAATAGACAGGCAGGTAATCTGGCATACGGCCAGCAACGGCGTTTGGAGATTGCTCGCTGTATGGCAGCTCGTCCGGAAATTTTGATGCTTGATGAACCTGCTGCGGGGTTGAATCCGAAAGAGACAGCAGAGCTTAATGCTTTAATTGCTGAACTGAGGGAACATCATCAAGTTTCTGTATTGTTAATTGAGCATGATATGAAATTGGTGATGGGAATTTCAGATCGTATCTATGTTGTTAATCAGGGAATGTCTTTAGCGCAAGGACGGCCAGAAGAGATTCGTAACAACCCGGATGTTATCCGGGCATATCTGGGCGAGGTGTATTAATTATGTTGGAATTTAAGCGGGTATCTGCCCATTATGGAGAAGTTCAGGTATTGCATCAGGTCAGCCTGAATATTCAGCAGGGAGAAATCGTCACTCTGATTGGTGCAAATGGCGCAGGAAAAACAACATTACTCAGTACGTTATGTAGTGAACCCAGAGCAACTGAAGGTTCCATTATTTTTCGTGGCAAAGATATCACTCAATGGCCGACAGCACGTATTATGCGTGAGGATATTGCTATTGTTCCTGAAGGGCGCAGAGTGTTTGCTCGTATGACAGTGGAAGAGAATTTGGCAATGGGCGGTTTTTTTGCTGATAAAACTCAGTATCAGCAGCGTATTGAGCGGGTTTATGATTTATTTCCTCGCTTACAGGAGAGGCGTAATCAGCGGGCTGGAACGATGTCCGGTGGTGAACAGCAAATGTTGGCGATTGGCCGCGCTTTAATGAGCCAGCCGCAGTTATTGTTGCTGGATGAGCCTTCATTGGGACTGGCGCCGATAGTTATCATTCAGATTTTCGATACTATTCAACAATTGAGGGAAGAGGGGATGACAATCTTTTTGGTTGAACAGAATGCAAATCAGGCATTGAAACTGGCTGATCGAGGATATGTACTGGAAAACGGTAAGATCGTATTGGAAGATAGTGGGTCTGCATTATTGGTTAATGAAGCTGTGAGAAATGCGTATTTGGGAGGATAGAGACGTATTCTTTTTCACAGGAAGGAAATTTAAATGGTTGATTATCCTCGTAGTACTGGGAAGATTGTTTTTCCCAAGGTGAGGACGCCATTAATAGTGCTTTAAATTTGTATTATTTGGGGTCGGTGCAACGAGTGTGGTTTCACATGCTTTGAAATCTGCCCTTATTTTTTCTGTGTTTTTTCATCATATTTTAAAGGTCAATTAATCGTATTCAGCATATTTGAGTAGTTAAAATCTACAGTAAAAATTGTTTTGCTATTATTAAATTAATTTTATTTCATCAGCAAGGGCGTGCTTTTAAGAATATTCATCCGTTATCTTATAAAAGATATAATCAATTGGTAATAAAAATATTACTGATATAGAATATAATGAAAATATATGGCCAGGATAATAAACGGTTTTATTAATTATCATTTTAATATTGTGAGTGAATTTGTGAATTATTATAGTCATTATATAAAGGTAAAGTTGAGAAATAAAAACTAGAATTATATAATTCTATGGAAACCAATATTAATATTATTAATTTCAGGTGAATAACGTAATGCCAATAATTTCCATTTTAATGTTTCTGTATATATTGTTTATATTTTATATAATTTCAATGGTTCTTAAATAATAGTGATTTCATTGAGGTAGAACATTGACACGAACTATATTTCTGCTATAGTTTTTATATTATTGTGATTTTTTTTAGATATGTCTCATTAATGACTTACTTATAATATGGCTATCTTAATGTTCTGGTGATTTATTGTGGCATGTAAAATCCACGTAATATATCGGGGAATTAAATTTCAAAGTTAATAGTGGTTCTATGATAGTTAAAGAGTATCTTTAATTAAGTGTAATGCTGTTTTTTGAAAATATTTATATGTAAGTTGAGTATGTTTTATTTAAATTTTAATGAGGAAAATAAATATGTCTAGAATAACCATTGTTGTTGATTCAGATACACAGAAAGCAGAAGTTTATTCTGATTCTCCTGTTCCAGCACATAGAGATTTAAATGCAGTTGGTCCTTTGAGTGATGTGACTATATCACCTCATGCTAGTGTAGAAGTATTTAGAATAGACACCCCAATAATTCCAGAATCCAGAAGCTCTCTGAGAGTTGTAAATACAGGGCTGGCAAATAGTGTTACGGCTAAATTTTACTGGTCTCATAGTTTTACCTCTGAATGGTTTGAGGCTGGTTCTATAGATGTAGGATTGGGAGAAGATAAGGTATTAAACGTGCCTAGCAGCTCTTTTTATTATAGTAAATTTGTTATCTATAATAATACGGATAGAGTTGCTTATGTTACGGCGAATTTGGTTTAAACATCTTATTTTAATTTAAGGGTTTCATTATGCATACAGAAAATGTTTTAAACCTCAGAACCATTGTGGCTAATGAATATGCGGTAAAAACGAGTGCATTAGAGTGGGATGTTACTGATATTGTAAAAAATGCAATCATAGGAGGTATCTCTTTTATACCTTCGGTGGGTCCCGCGATATCTTTTTTAGTCGGTTTATTCTGGCCTCAATCGAAAGAAAATATATGGGAAGGAATCGTCAAACAAATTGAGAGGATGATAGAGGAGTCTGCATTAAAGACGATTAAAGGTATCCTTGCGGGTGATATTGCCTATATACAAGAGCGGATGGCGACCGTTGCTGATCTTCTTGATAAGCATCCAGGATCTGACGAAGCGAGGAATGCTTTTAATAACCTGGCAGAAAATATAGATGGTTATCACAAAAAATTTAATAATTTTTCGAATGATGTTAACTATCAAATATTACCCATGTTTTCTACTACGGTTATGATGCAGATAACATATTGGGTTGCTGGTTTAGAGAGAAGAGCTGAAATTGGGCTTAGTGATATTGATATTGAAAAAGTCCGAGGATTAATTAAAAAGACGGTAGAACAGGCTAACAGTTATATTAATAGTATCTATGATAGAGAACTTAATGATGCTCTTAATAACTCGACGGCTGACACTGTCGCAAATAATGTTATGTCTGTTCATGGTCACTGTCGTTTACATGGGATTGAATATATCAGTATTTGGGATAGATTAAGTGAATCTGAGTCTGTAAATAATAGAATCTATGTTGATGTTTTAAGTTATTCTACTTTCTTTGATCGTCAAACAGCAAAAGCCAGAATTCAGGCATTGACTCCAGAGCAAGATATGGCTCCACCTCTCAAACCAGCTCTTAATGGAGGGAAGAGAAGAAAGATAGAGTCTTTGGTGGGGCATATTGTGCGTATTGGAGGGGCTCCGAGAGTAGGAGGGCTGACAGTTGTATTTGATGATGGTAGTAGCCATCGATTAGGTACAATATCTGGTGAGACGGCATCTATTTCTCTGAATGGTAGTCGAATTACCAGTTTGGAAGTATGGGGCAATGGTGCTGTTGATAGAGCCGTCTTTACTTTGAGTGATGGTCGGTTTTTGTTATTTGGCGATCCTGGAACATCTCGATATAGGAAATTTTATGTTGGTGATAGTCACTATATTTCAGGGATATATTTGTCCAGTGATTACAACCCATTAGCAGGTCAGGCAGCAAATATTGCTGTATCTTATCAATTGATAAATGATGATGAAAAATAGTAGCTTTTAACAAGTATATTTTATGTATGTAGAATGCTATTAGCTTTTATACCCGTCATCTTTCAAGTTGCCTCTTTGTTGGCTGCACTCACTCACCCCGGTCACATAGTTCGCTATGCTCCCGGGGATTCGCTCCCTTGCCGTCGCGATGCATCTTGAAATCCATAGGGTATATTTGATTATCTTCTTTATTTGATATATTTGCCGGCGTCTATGTTCATATGGTGAATATCCTTTGATGAATAGTTTTTTTGATGTCGGCAATTTTTTGTATATTATCTCAATAATTATTTACTTCAATAACTATTTACTTCAATAACTACGTTCCTTATAAGCAGACATATATTCCCTTGGTGATCGACCGGTCATTTTCTTGAAAAAGATGGTGAAAGCGCTATCACTGGAAAATTCTAATTCATTAGCGACAGATGACAAATTACCCTGTTTTGCCAGTAATTCTATAGACTTAATCAAGCGCCACTGTTGTCGCCATTGTTGATAGCTTAGACCTGTTTCCCGACGAAATATCCGACTAATCGTTTTCTCACTGGCTCCGATATTCATTGCTAGTATTTTGAGCGGTGGTGGCAGTGTGGTCATCGGGATGCTGGCTAAACGACGGTCGAAAGGGAGCGGTAATAATGTCGGTTCTCTTTTTGCCAGATGGATTTCGTCAAGACAGACGGCCAATAGGTTAGCCGCAGGTCTATGTAACCAATCTGTATTGAAAGGTGACAGTGCTATTCGTTCTAATACTTCACGTAACAGAGGTGTAACTTCCAATACTTCAACGTTTTCTGCTAAGCATTCGATCTGATTTATATTTAGATAAATCGAGCGATAACCGACGGATTCTTTTATCTCTGCTCTATGAATAATACGTGGTGGAATCCAGGCAACCCGAGTTGGTGGAAGTATGCATAAGTGATCTGCCAGGGTGATATTGATGCATCCTTGCTGGGTAAATAATAATTGCCCCATCTCATGTTGATGAAATCCTGAGTCATGCTGACCTAGTTCAGCAGCAATCCCCACTACCGGTACCCCAAGGTTATCAGGATCAAAACTATCATCACGAGAAAGCCATGCCATATTTATGTCCGATTTAATAAGTAAATTGTCTTTATTATTATAATGCGACAATTAAGAGCGTGCTAATTTACGTTTTATTGTTTAATTGATTAAGAAAAACACAATGCAACGTAAACTTGGACTTACGCTGGCAACAGCGCTGATGATGTTTCCACAAATTGTAGAAACCATCTATAGCCCGGCATTAACCAATATCGCAAAGGAATTTAAAGTGAGTGCCGAGCAAGCCGCTCAAACTTTATCTTTATATTTTTTCGCTTTTGCTATCGGAGTGGTTGTTTGGGGGCGTCTATGTGATCTCATAGGCAGACGGCCAACTATATTAAGTGGATTGTTACTCTATAGCGGCGCTTCGTTAATGGCATTACTAGGTCGTCAGTTTGAGTTGTTACTGGCTGCTAGAATGTTATCTGCATTTGGGGCCGCAGTGGGTTCGGTAGGAACGCAAACCATGCTGAGAGACTCTTACCAGAGAAGTGAATTAGCTCGGGTATTTTCTATTATGGGAGTCGCCTTGGCTGCAAGCCCAGCAATTGGCATGATAAGTGGTTCTATTTTGGTGTACTTCTGGGGGTATAAAGGCGTCTTTTCCGGCTTGTCCTTACTTGCGGTATTACTATCAGGTTGGTCTGCTATTTGTCTGCCTGAAACTCGCCCTGCGTCAATGGTAACAATACCGCTAATAGGTACTTTAATGATGATGCTTAAGGATGTCGCAATTTGGTGTAATGCGTTGTTGATAGCCCTTTTTAATCTATGTTTGTTCAGTTATTACCAATTAGCTCCATTTAATTTTGAGCGGTTAGGGTTCTCTCCTGAGATATTTGGCTACACGGGATTATTTTTGGCATTGGGTGTAGGCATTGGCGCGTGGCTGAATAGACTCTTGCTGAACAAACAATGGAGTTCATCAAACTTAGTGTTGTTTGCTTCTATCATTGTCCTGATAGGAGGCGGATTGATAATGGTTCTGGAAGATACCGGGTTGTTTATTTTGCCTATGATTTTGATTGTTGTGGCCTACGGAATTGCAATTCCTAACATCTTGGCTTCTGCATTGACTGATTATACGGATAGATTGGGAACCGCAGGAGCATTATTGGGCTTGCTATATTATTTGATGTTAGGTGGAGGTTTGGCGCTAGCAGGTTGGAACCAACATCTTGGTGTTGTCTTGATATGTTGTGGTTGTTTTATCTTATTATTGGCTGTAACCAATTATTTCATATTCATGAGAGCTGAAAATAACCTATCAGTTATGGAATAACCTGACATTGGGAAGATTTGGAATTATGGTAAATCAATCAAGGTAAAAGAGAGATTTAATGCAGATAATGTGGGTTTTTGGGAACGAAATAGCGTAGACGTTACCATGTCAGGTTCGTAGATATTTTTGGTTTGGCAAAAAAGGCACTTTACCAAGAGGTACAGCGCCTTTTTTAATGAACTAACTTTAGTGATTAGTTCATGCCATATTTTTTCAATTTCTTACGCAGTGTGCCACGGTTGATGCCCATCATCAGGGCAGCACGTGTTTGGTTGCCACGGGTGTATTGCATCACCATGTCCAACAATGGCTGTTCCACTTCAGCCAATACCAGCTCATACAGATCATTAACATCTTGACCGTTTAATTGAGCAAAATAGTTCTTCAGTGCTTGTTTAACTGAATCACGTAAAGGTTTTTGGGTTACCTGATCTTGTGAATTTACAGTAGCAACGGTTAGTACGTCAGAATTTACGCGTTGTTCGAACATAGTTCTGTCAGCTCTTTTCTTTATATTACGCAAAATTTTCGAAATATGCCCCCAACACCTCCAGCTGTTCGCTGGCATCCTCTATGGTGTTGAATGTGCGCCGGAACTGGTCATCAGGAGCATGTTCCCGGAGATACCAGGATACATGCTTACGTGCAATACGGGCTCCCTTGCCTGGACCATAAAAGTCGTGCAATTCCCGTATATGCTCGTTCATTAAATGCTGCACTTCGCCAATCGGCATCGGTGACAGCAATTCCCCTGTTGCCAGATAGTGCTGGATTTCCCGGAAGATCCAGGGTCTTCCCTGAGCAGCGCGGCCTATCATCAGGGCATCAGCCCCGGTGTATTCAAGCACTGCTCTGGCCTTAAGCGGGTCAGTAATGTCACCATTGGCAATAACCGGAATGGCAACAGTCTGCTTAACTGTCCGAATATTGTCGTACTCTGCCTCTCCGTTAAATAAGCAGGCACGAGTCCTGCCGTGGATCGTCAGAGCTTGAATACCACAATGCTCGGCCAATTGGGCAATCTTTACACAGTTTCGTTCTTCTGGCGACCATCCAGTGCGGATTTTCAGCGTAACAGGAACATCTACTGCGTTTACAACGGTAGAAAGAATTTTCTCCACCAATTCTGGGTAACGTAGTAAAGCCGAACCTGCTAGCTTACGATTCACTTTCTTGGCTGGACACCCCATGTTGATATCAATGATCTGAGCACCGTTAGCGACGTTGATCTTCGCTGCTGCTGCCATTTCATCGGGATCACTGCCAGCAATTTGCACGGAACGAATTCCCGGTTCGTCACTGTGAACCATACGTAGCCGGGATTTGTCTGTCCTCCAGACCTGTGGGTTGGAAGATAGCATTTCCGATACTGTCATACCGGCACCCATTTTGTAACATAGCGACCGAAACGGGCGGTCAGTTATGCCAGCCATTGGGGCCGCAATAAGACAGTTTTTCAGCTGGTATTGTCCGATACGCATAATAGACGAAGAAAGAGTGGCCATACTGTGACTGCAAGGGCGCGTATATTACGCATTTTTCGCAAAATATGAAAGGCCAAACTTTGAGCAAATCGTCATTTGTTACAACTTTTTTCCAGCTTTTCTTCTGTGGTAAATATAATTATTCATAAATAACATGGTGTTATATGTTATTGGTAAAGTTTGTCACTTAGGATTTTTCTATCAGCAAGTTTGCTGATAGCACGGATTACCATCAATAAGCGATCAAAATTCACTCTTGCAATTATAACAAAATAAAATAATTTTAATTTGTTGTTATTTTTACCCCAGATATCCGACACCATTCTTCATGCTCCGCGACAGGATCGATGACGAATTTATCAGTATAAGCCTGAATAACACTTTCTGCCTGATTTGTTAAAATACCCGATAGACCTAACAGGCCGCCCGGTTTTGGTAATGCGCCAATTACAGGAGCGAGTTCACGCAGAGGGCCTGCCAAAATATTAGCAATTACTACATCAGATTCAAGATCGTTTGGCGCATCTTTCGCCAAATATAGCGTTAAACGCTCCAGAACGCCGTTACGTTCTGCGTTGTCTCGGCTGGCTTGAATAGCTTGTGGGTCGATATCTATGCCAATAGCGTGCGTTGCACCGAGTTTTAGCGCGGCAATTGCCAGTATGCCGGAACCGCAACCAAAATCGATAACTGTCTTACCTTCCAGATTGAGACTGTCTAACCATTGCAGGCATAACGATGTGGTCGGGTGAGTACCTGTACCAAAAGCCAGTCCCGGGTCCAGCATAACGTTGACAGCATCTGGATCAGGAACGTCGCGCCAGCTTGGACAGATCCACAAGCGGTTGCCAAAACGCATTGGGTGGAAGTTATCCATCCATTCACGTTCCCAATCTTTGTCTTCCAATTGCTCAATTTTATGAATAAATCCTTCACCCAACTCAGGAACTTGTTCGAGCTGGTTGATGACGGCTTTCATATCCGTTTCAGCATCATAAAGGCCGATGACATCTGTATCTCCCCATAAACGAGTCTCGCCTGGCAGGGGTTCGAATACCGGGTTATCGTGGCTGTCTTGAAAGGTGACTGATACTGCTCCATTTTCCATTAGAGTATCTCCAAGGGATTCAGCGAGCTGTCCTGTAGTATTTAATCGAAGTTGTATCCAAGGCATAAAAAATTCTCCTTATTAAAATATAGATTAAAAGTGACCAACTTAGTGTGGTCTGACTGCTTTTGGCGGTAATCGCTGACCGATGGTATTGCCTATCCAGAAAGCCAGCAGGCTAAGTAGCAATGATGGCGCGATTGGATGGAAGCCCAATAGATGGATATTGAAACTAGCGAGTAGAGTGTAGCTTGTTGCCCCTGTAATCATCGAACTGATAGCGCCATAGGCATTGGCTTTTTCCCAATATAGGCCCAATACTAAGGGCCAGAGGAATACGGCCTGTAAACCGCCGAAGGCCAGTAGATTCAGCCAGATAATCATCTCAGGTGGGCGCCAGGCGGCTAAAAGTAGCAACAAACCAAGAATCAGGGTAGAAAAACTGGAAATTCGGGCGAGTCTTTTTTCCTGTACGATTTGTTGTGGAAACAAGTTTAGGTAGAGATCCTTGACGATGGTTGCAGAAGATTGCAGCAGTTGCGCATTAATTGTGGACATAATGGCGGCCATTGGTGCGGCTAGAAAAATTCCAGCAGCCAATGGCGGCAATACGGTGATCATCAATGTTGGGATCACCTGATCGGGAATGGTCAGATCAGGAATAATCGCTCGACCAAGCGCTCCTGCTAAGTGCATACCAAACATCAGGATCGTCATGACGATGGTGCCGATGATGATCCCACGGTGAACAGCTTTGCTATCGCGGTAGGAGATGCAACGAACGGCGGTATGAGGTAAGCCAATGACGCCAAAACAGACCAGTATCCAGAACGATGCCATGAAAGGTCCGCTGAGGATGTGGTCTGCGCCTTGTGGGGAAACCAGCTCAGGATTAATTGTTCGTAATGTGGCAACCGCTTCCGACAGACCCCCGGCCTTATAGATAATCGCTACCAGCAACAGAACAGTGCCTAACAACATGACCAGCCCTTGTAGGGCATCATTGAGGACACTCGCTCTGAAGCCCCCAAATGCGGTATAGAGAGCGATAGAGATACCGAAAATCATTAATCCAGTGCCATAAGGGATACCCGCAGCAGTTTCCAGCAGGCGTGCGCCGCCAATAAACTGAACGGTCATCGCGCCAATAAAAGCGACTAAAAGACTTAGGCTGGCAAACCAAACCAGAAAACGACTGCCATAACGGGCATACAACATGTCATTAAGCGTAACGGCATTATAGCGGCGGGCGAGAATGGCGAATTTTTTACCTAGCACACCCAGAGAAAGCCATATTGCCGGCAATTGAATCAGTGATAGTAATACCCATCCCAGACCATATTTGTAGGCTGCTCCTGGTCCGCCGATGAATGAGCTGGCGCTGATATAGGTGGCAGTAATGGTCATTGCCAATACAAAACCGCCCATTGAACGGTTGCCAAGGAAATACTCAGTTAGGAAAGCGCCTTTTTGGTGGCGTCGATAGGCGTAAACTGACAGCAGAAATACCAGTGCTAGATAGCCAAGTAGAGGTAAGATAACTTCACTTTGCATTCTCATCCTCCAGCGGGACTTCTTTGAAAATAAACTTCACCATTAACCAGCAGAGGATGATGAATACAATTGGTAGTAATAAACATGCCATTTCAAACCAGCGAGGTAAGCCAGTGACACCGGGAGCATCACTGGGTAAATAGGCTGTCAATAGCCAGCCAATAAGGTAAGCAAGCGTTAACAACACAGCCCAAAGCGCTTCTTTATGGGATTGAACAAATCGTCTGTCCATTCGTTCTTCCGGTAATTAGATAAATTAGGATGGGAAGGGAAGGATTGTACGGCAAGATGCGAATTTATTCAGGAAAAATGTGATACGAAGTAAGTCATTTTAGTTTTGCTTAAAAACTTTTCTACATGAATAGATTATCTCGTATTCTTGTAGCATAACCCATATAAGGAAATGCATTTTGGGAATATGTTGATCGCATTTTCATCATATTTTTCCCACAAGATGATTGGTAATGTTATAGACAAATTTAGGTTGTTTATTTATTGGTGGCTAATACTGTGAAAAGCAATATGAAATACAATGAAATTAAATTATTTCCGACAATAATTTATCTGATAAATAACTTTCCAAAATGGTGCTACACCTTATCTACCAACAACCCTATGTATAACAATGAGTTGAATATAACCATGTGTGGCGGAATTATAAAACCTTATTTATTGGTTATCATATTTGCTATTGAGGAAAAAATTGGAAATATCGGTAAAACATTTTACCAATAGTGACATTAGTATTAGTGTAGTTTTACTCATTGGCAAAAATCTAGAAAAATGGGCTGCTCGGTATCTGAATCAATAATAGGGAATAAGGTATGTATGATTATATTATTGTCGGTATTGGTATTGTTGGGCTTGGTGTTGCTAATGCATTGCAGGAAGCTCAGCCGAGTATCAAGATATTGATGTTGGATAAAGAGAATACACCAGCCAGCCATCAAAGCGGTCACAATAGCAATGTAGTACATTCAGGCATTTATTATAAACCTGGCAGTTTGAAGGCCCGCTTGGCGACGCGCGGTAATAAAACCATGTTCTCTTTTTGTCGCCAGCATGGTTTGTACTATGATCGTTGTGGCAAAGTCGTTGTTGCTACACAACCAAAAGAATTACCATTATTGGAAAATCTCTATCAGCGTGGATTGCAAAATGGTCTGGAAGTTAGCCGTCTAAACCATTTGCAACTTAAGGAGCGTGAGCCGCACGTTAATGGATTGGAGGCATTACTTGTTCCCGATGCTGGTATTGTGAACTATAAAGAAGTAGCAGATAAACTGGCGGAAATTATCCAGCAGCGTGGCGCTACCTTAGTTTATGGTCAAATGGTTACTGCCATTAGAGAGAATAGTGGCAGAGTAGAAGTTGTTACGCCACAGAATAGTTATCAGGCAAAATGGTTGATTAACTGCGCTGGATTGCATAGTGATCGTATTGCTCGTTTGTCTGGCTATGATATTGGTATGAAGATTATTCCCTTCCGTGGTGAATATTATGTGTTGAATAGTGAAAAAAATTACTTGGTCAACCATTTGATCTATCCAGTACCTAATCCAGATTTTCCTTTCCTTGGTGTGCATTTTACTCGCATGTATAACGGTAAACGCGATATTGGTCCGAATGCGGTACTGGCATTTAAGCGCGAAGGTTACAGAAAAACCGATATTGATCTGACAGATCTGAGAGAAATATTGAGCTATCGTGGTTTTTGGAAAATTGCGCGTACCTATTTTAGTGAAGGAATGGCGGAGATGTACCGTTCATTGTGTAAAAAACGGTTTGTTACCAATGCTCGTTGTTTGATGCCTACACTTAATGCCGAGGATATTGTTCCCGGTCCCGCGGGTGTACGTGCTCAAGCGCTGACTGCCGATGGTAAGCTGGTTGATGATTTTCATATCGTGACGGGTATACGCTCATTACACGTTTGTAATGCGCCTTCACCAGCAGCGACTGCTTCAATTGAAATAGGTCGTGAAATTGTCCAGCAATATTTGCCTGTGTGAATGTGAAATAGATGAAAAGGAGCGTTTAGACGCTCCTTAAAGCATGCTGATGTTATTATACCCGTCATCTTTCAAGTTGCCTCTTTGTTGGCTGCACTCACTCACCCCGGTCACATAGTTCGCTATGCTCCCGGGGATTCGCTCCCTTGCCGTCGCGACGCATCTTGAAATCCATAGGGTATAAACCAGTTTTAAGTTTCCTGTAATCCCAGTTTTTTCTCCAGATAGTGGATATTAGTGCCACCATTCTGAAAGTTTTCATCATTCATAATCGTCTGTTGAAGCTCGATATTTGTCTTGATGCCATCAATGATCAATTCTGCCAATGCATTTTTCATACGGGCAATAGCATTGTCACGATTTTCACCGTAAGTAATCAGCTTACCAATCATTGAATCATAGTAAGGAGGTACGGTATAGCCAGCATAAATATGCGATTCCCAACGTACACCAAATCCACCTGGTGAGTGGAAGCGGGTAATTTTACCTGGGCTTGGCAGAAACGTGTTCGGATCTTCGGCGTTGATACGACATTCAATCGCATGACCACGAATAACAACATCTTTCTGTTTAATGGAAAGTGGCATACCTGCGGCGATCCGCAACTGCTCTTTAATCAGGTCAACACCGGTAATCATTTCTGTAACTGGATGTTCAACCTGAATACGGGTGTTCATCTCAATGAAATAGAATTCGCCGTTTTCATACAGGAATTCGAAAGTACCGGCGCCACGATAGCCAATTTCGATACATGCGTTAGCACAGCGTTCACCAATACTGCGACGCATTTCTGGCGTGATACCTGGCGCAGGGGCTTCTTCGACAACTTTCTGGTGACGGCGTTGCATGGAGCAATCACGTTCAGCCAGATAAATTGCTTGACCTTGACCGTCAGCCAGTACCTGGATTTCAATATGACGTGGATTCTCAAGGAATTTTTCCATATAAACCATATCGTTATTGAAAGCAGCTTTTGCTTCCGCACGGGTCATATTGATTGATTGTTCCAAATCTTTATCACTGCGAACGACGCGCATACCGCGACCGCCGCCGCCGCCGGATGCTTTGATGATGACAGGATAGCCGATGCGTTTAGCGAAGGCTTTGTTTTTCTCTGTGTCATCAGACAATGGGCCATCAGAGCCAGGTACACAAGGAACGCCTGCTTTTTTCATCGCATTGATAGCAGAAACTTTATCACCCATCAGGCGGATCGTTTCTGCTTTTGGACCGATAAAAATAAAGCCGGAACGCTCAACCTGTTCAGCAAAATCTGCATTTTCAGACAGAAAACCATAGCCAGGGTGAATGGCTACTGCGCCGGTGATTTCTGCCGCAGAAATAATCGCCGGGATATTCAGATAGCTTTTTGCAGAAGCTGCCGGGCCTATACAGATAGTTTCGTCTGCCAGCAGTACATGTTTTAAGTCACGATCCGCAGAGGAATGTACCGCAACGGTTTTGATCCCCAATTCTTTACAAGCTCGCAGGATACGCAGGGCAATTTCACCACGGTTAGCAATTACAATTTTATCAAGCATGGGAACGCCTCGTTATTCGATGACGACCAACGGCTCGTCAAATTCAACGGGTTGACCGCTTTCCACAAGAATCGCTTTAACCACACCTGCTTTGTCGGCTTCGATCTGATTCATCATTTTCATTGCTTCAACGATGCAAAGGGTATCACCCACATTGACGCGTTGGCCGATTTCGATAAACGGTTTTGCATCTGGGCTAGGTGTACGATAGAAGGTGCCTACCATTGGAGAACGAACGACGTGACCGTCGATTGCAGCCGATCTGTCGCTGATTGTTTCTGGCAGAGCCTGAGAAAGCGCAACAGCGTTAGACAGTGCAGGTTGTTGTGCTTGGACGGGAATATATTGTTGAGCTGCCGGAAAACTCTGGGGGGCTAATGCGCGGCTGATGCGCACTGACTCTTCCCCTTCAGAAATTTCCAGTTCAGAAATGCCAGATTCTTCAACCAGCTCGATCAGTTTTTTTATCTTACGAATATCCATGAGTGTGATTCCGTACTCTTCTGTTTTATTTAGTTGAGTTTTGACAAGCGGTTTACCGCTGCCTGTAATGCAAAGCTATAGCCATCTCCCCCTAAACCGCAGATTACGCCAACGGCAATATCTGAAAGATATGAGTGATGACGAAATGGCTCGCGCGCGTGAACATTGGAGAGGTGGATCTCAATAAATGGGATCTTTACTGTCAACAATGCATCACGCAGCGCCACGCTGGTATGCGTGAATGCAGCAGGGTTAATCAAGATAAAATCAATGTTGCCCTGTGCAGAATGAATTCTATTTATCAGCTCAAATTCTGCGTTAGATTGCAGGTGACTGAATTTGACCCCTAATTGGTGGGCTTCTTCAGACAATTTGCTGACGATATCATCAAGTGTTAAGTTGCCATAGATATCAGGCTCCCGGGTTCCTAACATATTCAGGTTAGGGCCGTTAAGGAGTAAAATGTGAAACTTGTCTGCCATTGTGCTGGTATCTCCGGCGATTTGTCAACAATGCCCCAACATAATCCGATATTAACGATTTGTCATCTTTTTGTAACAGCTACTCAGTTTATTTCCACGATAAAGCGCGACATTATAATCATATCGTAGCATTTAGCAGCTAAATACTGGTCTTATCAGAAAAAATGTCAAGAATAAAACCACTCTACTTTAGAGGCTAATCACAATTCTTAACGAACTCTTACTAAAGTACGTCCTGTAACCTGGTTAGCTATCAATTTATTAGCATATTCCACTGTTTGCTCCAGTGTTATCTCAGTTGTTGCCTGCCGATAAAAAGAAGCGGGTAACAGCTCTTGCAGGCGTTGCCACACGGCAGGTCGTTTGGCTGATGGAACCGTGACGGACTCTACGCCTTGCAGACGTATGTTACGTAAAATAAATGGCATCACTGTGGTTGGCAGATTTGCATTACCGGCGAGGCCGCAGGCTGCAACAGTGCCGTTATAGTGAGTTTGAGCCAGTATTGTTGCCAGTACATTATCGCCTACAGTGTCAATAGCTCCGGCCCAAAGTTGTTTTTCCAGTGGACGAGGTGGTTGGCTAAATTCATGGCGTGGCAAAACTTTTTTTGCCCCCAGGGATAACAAATATTCATGATTTTCTTGTCTACCGCTAACGGCAACAACGGAATAGCCAAGTTGTGAGAGTAGTGCTATCGCTGTACTCCCTACACCACCACTGGCGCCTGTCACAATAACATCGCCACTTTCTGGCTTAACGCCGCCTTGTTCCAGGGCGATAACGCACAGCATTGCGGTAAAACCAGCAGTACCAATGATCATGGCTTGTCTGCTATCCAGACCGGCAGGTAAAGGTGTCAACCACTCGCCTGAAACTCTGGCTTGTTCTGCCAGTCCACCCCAATGATTTTCTCCTACACCCCAGCCGGTTAATAATACATGTTGACCGATATGAAAACGGGGATCTTCGGTACTGTGTACAATGCCAGAGAAATCAATACCCGGTATCATCGGGAATTGGCGGATAATTTTCCCTTTGCCTGTGATTGCTAATGCGTCTTTATAGTTGAGAGTTGACCAGTGAATATCGACGGTAACGTCTCCCACGGGAAGATGAGAAGCATCAACTTGTTCTATGGACGCTGATAATTGGTTCTGTTGTTGTTTGAGTAGCAGGGCTTTCATTATTGTTCCGTTCTCTGTAATCGATTTTGTCATTAAATAAGGATAGATAAAAATGAGTAATTTACATAAGGTAGATAAGAAAAAATAAAGTGTTGGTGGATTATAAAACAGAATTTATCCGCATTTTTATCTGTAATCTCATTGTCATATTCCAGCTTAGTTGCATATGGCGTTCTATTTCAGAAAATTCTGTTTTTTATTATTTTTTAGCAGAAAGTATTGTATTTTATTCGTAGTTTATTACATCATTAATTTGCTCACTACACAGACTGCGTACTTGTGATTAAGTGTTGGTAATGGCGAGCAGAGGTATGAGTTTATAGGCATGAATTTGATGTGAGATTACCGGAATGGCTATTGGTCAAAAAGCAGCCGCGGACTTAGCCGGTACGGCGCCAGTGGTATCATCCAGTAGCACCATTAATGTTGAATTATGCAAAATTAGGTGGTTCTTGCATTTCGTTATGGAGCAATTGGTAAAATTAACCCATTTTTATGCAGTTTTTTTCTGCTCCGTTTGGGAGAAGTAACGTAGAATATCGCGCTGTTGATATGAATAACGTAGCCACTTTTTTATTGAAGCAGGTGCTTGTGTGCCTTGTCGCTGCTTCATGTGGTTGGTAGAGTAGACGGGTTTTGTTCCGTCCCCAGCTTGCAGGATTATCCTTTCGCTATGTTTAAAAAATTTCGTGGCATGTTTTCCAACGACTTGTCTATTGACTTGGGTACCGCCAATACCCTTATCTACGTCAAAGGTCAGGGTATTGTATTGAATGAACCTTCGGTTGTCGCAATCCGTCAGGATCGTGCAGGTTCATCGAAAAGTGTTGCTGCCGTTGGGCAGGAAGCAAAGCAAATGCTGGGTCGAACACCGGGTAATATTGCGGCAATTCGTCCGATGAAAGATGGGGTGATTGCTGATTTTTATGTTACTGAGAAGATGCTGCAACACTTTATTAAGCAAGTTCATAGCAACAGTTTCATGCGTCCAAGTCCGCGAGTTTTGGTTTGTGTACCGGTTGGCGCAACTCAAGTTGAGCGTCGGGCAATCCGTGAATCGGCACTTAGTGCTGGCGCTCGAGAAGTATTTTTGATTGAAGAACCTATGGCTGCGGCGATTGGCGCTGGCTTACCTGTTTCTGAAGCCACAGGCTCAATGGTTGTGGATATTGGCGGCGGCACCACGGAAGTGGCGGTTATCTCTTTGAACGGGGTTGTTTATTCATCTTCTGTACGTATCGGTGGTGATCGTTTTGATGAGGCTATTATCAATTACGTTCGTCGTAATTATGGTTCACTGATTGGCGAGGCAACCGCTGAGCGTATTAAGCACACCATCGGTTCTGCTTATCCTGGCGATGAGATGTTGGAGATTGAAGTTCGTGGTCGTAACTTGGCTGAAGGTGTGCCACGCGGCTTTACGCTTAACTCCAACGAAATTCTTGAAGCTCTGCAAGAGCCTTTAACGGGTATTGTCAGTGCTGTCATGGTCGCTCTTGAGCAGTGTCCGCCAGAATTGGCTTCCGATATTTCAGAACGCGGCATGATCTTGACTGGTGGTGGTGCATTATTACGCAATCTTGACCGTTTACTGATAGAGGAAACGGGTATTCCTGTCATTGTTGCGGAAGATCCATTGACGTGCGTTGCCCGTGGTGGCGGAAAAGCACTTGAAATGATCGACATGCATGGCGGTGAACTCTTCAGTGAGGAGTGAGTGTTAACTTGCAAGTGAGGGAGGAATGACGGGCAGCTCAGACCTCCTTGCGATTGCTGTCTGGGAATTCCATTGTTTATGAAACAGTACAGTTTGGAATAGCGCAGCTTATGAAGCCAATTTTTAGCAGGGGGCCTTCCCTGCAATTACGACTTTTCTTTGCTGTTATTGTTGCCATTGCTTTGGTTGTGGCAGACAGCCGCCTTGATGCTCTCAGTAAAGTCCGTAATTATATGGATACGGTGGTCAGTCCATTTTATTTTCTCGCCAATGGCCCGCGTCAAGTGCTTGATGGCGTGTCAGAAACCCTTGCTTCCCGTGAACAACTTCGATTGGAAAATCGTGCTTTACGCCAAGAATTATTGATGAAAAACAGTGATATGCTGTTATTAGGGCAACTTAAACAGGAAAATTCCCGTTTGCGTGAGCTATTGGGGTCGCCTTTACGTCAGGATGAACACATGATGGTGACGCAGGTGATCTCCGGTAGGGCTAATCCTTATAGTGATCAGGTCGTCATCGATAAAGGATCAAGAGAAGGTGTTTATGAAGGACAACCTGTTATCAGTGATAAAGGCATTGTTGGTCAAGTCGTTGCTGTCAGTCAGTTTACGAGTCGGGTATTACTGATTTGTGATACGACTCATGCTTTGCCGATTCAAGTTTTACGTAATGATATCAGGGCTATTGTTGCGGGTGCGGGTTGTACTGATGATTTGCAGTTTGAGCTATTGCCAAGCAACACAGACATTCGGGTTGGAGATGTGTTGGTGACTTCTGGGTTAGGGGGGCGTTTCCCGGAAGGTTATCCGGTAGCGGTGGTTTCGTCAGTTAAAGTCGATAATCAGCGAGCCTATACGGTGATTCACGCCCGACCAACGGCAGAATTACAGCGTTTGCGTTATTTGTTGTTGTTGTGGGGAGCGGATAATAATCCATCCGAACCATTGCCTCCATCAGAGGTTTATCGTGTAGCCAATGAACGTTTAATGCAAATGATGCCTCAGGTATTGCCGCATGCGAATGAAGTCGGACCACCAGCTCCATCGTCTGTTTCTGATGAAACAACCAAGACAACAGAAAGAGTGAAAAATGCTGAATCGACAATAACGTCTGCTAAATTTATAAATTCGGGAAATCGTTAATGAATCAATACCGGAGTCATGGGCGTTGGATCATTTGGTTATCTTTCTTGGTTGCAATGGTGCTGCAAATTATGCCGTGGCCGGAGCAAATTTATATGTATCGGCCAACTTGGTCGGCACTATTGTTGATTTATTGGGTAATGGCGTTACCTCATAGAGTCAGTGTTGGGACCGGTTTTGTATTGGGGATCATCGTAGATTTGATTCAGGGGGCGACACTGGGTGTTAACGCTTTGGCTTACAGTCTTGTGAGTTATTTGGTGTCATTTAAGTTTCAATTATTCCGCAATATGGCGCTTTGGCAGCAGGCTTTGGTCGTCATTGCTTTATCGGTACTGATGGATTTCAGCGTCTTTTGGGCAGAATTTTTGTTATCAAATGTTGCTTTTCATCCAGAAGTATTTTGGAACAGTTTGGTCAATGGTATTCTTTGGCCTTGGTTGTTCCTGTTAATGCGAAAAATCCGTCGTCAGTTTAATGTGCATTAGTGGTCGGATCGCAGTTTTTAATGTCCTGATAGAGCTTATTCCAGCAGGCGTTACTGATGCAGGCCATTCTTTCCAAGTAACTTGAGGATGCGAGTAGAGTGTGTAACCGAAGCGTGCCTGGATTACGTGAGGATTAAGCTCTGCTCCAGATTCAAAATGGCAAATGAAATAGCCTAATGAGATAGGTAGTAGTAAGGACGATATCATCATGAAAACCCTTTATCTGGCTTCCGGCTCACCGAGGCGGCGTGAGCTGGTTGGATTATTGGACTTTAAATTTGAAATTCTTTCTCCTCAGGTAAAGGAGCAATGGCAAGAGGGTGAAACTCCGCGTCAATATGTTAGCCGATTAGCAAAAGATAAATCTCAGGCGGGGGTTGCTATTGCGCCAGAAGATTTTCCGGTGCTAGGAGCGGATACTGTTGTTGTATTGAATGGTAAGATTTTGGAAAAACCGCGTAATGAACAACATGCCGTTGAAATGCTCAGCGCACTTTCCGGTCAGTGTCATCAGGTGATTACCGCTATTGCTTTATCAGATAATCAGCGTACTTTAAGTAATATAGTCATTACAGATGTAACCTTTCGCCAATTATCCACGCAGGAAATTTTGGATTATGTAGCAACCGGTGAGCCGATGGACAAAGCGGGTGCTTATGGTATTCAGGGAAAAGCGGGTTGCTTTGTTAAAACGCTTAATGGTAGTTATCACTCAGTTGTTGGTCTGCCATTGGTGGAAACGCACGAATTAATCACAAAGTTTTTTGCGTTAGTTGATGGAAAGGGGAACACATGACAGCAGAGTTATTAGTCAATATTACACCATCCGAAACGCGCGTTGCTTACATTGATGGTGGGATTTTGCAAGAAATCCATATTGAGAGAGAAGCCAAAAGAGGAATTGTCGGTAATATTTATAAAGGCCGTGTAAGTCGAGTGTTGCCGGGGATGCAGGCTGCTTTTGTTGATATTGGGCTGGAAAAAGCCGCTTTTCTTCATGCCTCAGACATTGTGCCTCACACGGAATGTATTGCTGGTGAAGAGCAAAAGAACTTTCATGTCAAAGATATTGCTGAGTTGGTTCGCCAGGGACAAGATTTAATGGTTCAGGTGGTGAAAGATCCTCTTGGCACGAAAGGCGCTCGGCTAACGACCGATATTACTTTACCTTCCCGTTACCTTGTATTTATGCCCGGAGCTTCTCATGTCGGGGTTTCACAACGTATTGAAAGTGAAGAAGAGCGTAATCGACTGAAAAATATTGTTGCTGACTATTGTGATGAACATGGTGGTTTCATTATCAGGACGGCTGCCGAGGGCGTTGGTGACGAAGAATTAGCTCAAGATGCGGCTTTCTTGAAACGATTGTGGAGTAAAGTGATGGAGCGTAAAAAGCGCAATGTCACTAAAAATAAACTTTATGGCGAATTGGCGCTGGCCCATCGTATTTTGCGTGATTTCGCCGGAGCAGCCCTTGATCGTATTCGTGTGGATTCTCGTTTGACGTTTACTCAATTACAGGAATTTATTCGCGAATATATTCCTAAAATGACCGCCAGATTGGAACTTTATAACGGTAATCAGCCTATTTTCGATCTGTTTGATGTAGAAAATGAAATTCAGCGAGCACTCGATCGCAAAGTTGAATTAAAATCAGGTGGTTATTTAATTATTGACCAAACTGAAGCGATGACCACAATTGATATTAATACTGGCGCATTTGTCGGGCATCGCAATTTGGAAGAAACTATTTTTAATACCAATATTGAGGCGACGCAAGCTATTGCCAGGCAATTAAGGCTGCGTAATCTGGGGGGTATTATTATTATCGATTTTATCGATATGAATAGCGAAGAGCATCGTCGACGGGTATTAGCTTCTCTTGAGCATGTGCTGAGTAAAGATCGTGTTAAAACAACGATTAATGGTTTTTCCCAACTCGGACTGGTGGAAATGACCCGTAAGCGGACTCGTGAAAGTATAGAGCATATACTTTGCAGCGACTGCCCTACTTGTAAGGGAAGGGGAACAGTAAAATCGGTTGAAACTGTCTGTTATGAGATTATGCGCGAAATTGTGCGTGTGCACCGGGCAGTTGACGCAGATCGTTTCCTTATTTATGCCTCACCCGCAGTGTCCGAAGCGCTGAAAGGGGAGGAATCTCATGCACTGGCGGAAGTGGAGATTTTTGTCGGTAAACAGGTGAAAGTTCAGACAGAACAGCTCTACAGTCAGGAACAATTTGACGTAGTTATGATGTAACCATTTGATTTTCTGTTATAACAGCATAGGTAATCGAGGAGATGTGTGTGAGGCGACTGCCGGGAGTATTATTAGCGACAGCCGCAATAGTCATTATCATTGTGGCTTTGCTTGTTAGTGGATTACGTTTTCTACTGCCACATATTAATGATTACCGCCCACAATTATTCGCTAAAGTTGAGTCAATTATTGGTGTACCTATTGATGCTGGATATATTGCGGGAAAATGGGAATCTTTTGGGCCTGTTTTTGAATTACGTGATATCAGTGTAAAAACTGCAAATGCAGATGTGAAAGCCAAAAAGATCACGGTTGCATTGGATATCTGGTTATCTTTGTTAAGAATGCGTTGGAGTTTCCGCGATCTTACTTTTTATCAGTTACAAGCAGATTACTATCAACCGCTATTTAATAATCAAAGCGGTAATATGTTTTCCCAATCGGATCTATTTTCTGATCTGTTTCTAGAGCAGTTTGATCATTTTAATCTGCAAGATAGCCGTTTTACTTTCCTCACTCCCTCCGGTGAACGTGCTGATCTGTTGTTACCACAATTAACCTGGCTGAATAAAGATAATCGCCACCGTGCTCAAGGGAAAATTAGTCTCTCTTCTATCAATAATCAGCACGGAGATATACAAGTTAAATTCGATTTGCATGACACTAATGGCGTACTGGATAACGGTACTATTTATTTGCAGGCAGATAATGTTGATATTCACCCGTGGTTAAGTCATTGGTTGCAGGATAATACTGGGTTGAAGGATGCCGAGTTTAGTTTGTCTAGCTGGATTATGCTTAAAGATGGTCGAATTGATGGCGGCCAGTTACAACTCCGTCAGGGAGAAGCTAATTGGAAAGTTGCTGGCAAACCCCACAACCTTTCTGTCAGTGATCTAGTATTACGAATGCGTCGCCAAGATGATGGTTGGTTGTTTGATGCACCTGAGTTGGCAAATTTGATCACTGATGGTCAGCAATGGCCGTCAGGGAAAGTATCAGTGCTCTATCTGCCGGAAGCCAAGAGAGCTGATGGTCATGATCATTGGCGTGTCCGGGCAAAAAACATTCAACTTGAACGGCTAAGTAGCATTTTACCGACTTTTTCTTTTTTGACTCCTGATGTTGTGAAGGATTGGCAGCGTCGTCAGCCACAAGGATTGGTAAAGTATCTTGCTCTCGATATTACACCCAAAATGGCAGATGATTCTCGAATCAGTATGCAATGGCAGAATGTCAGTTGGCAGCGCTGGCAGGAACTGCCCTCTATTGATAATTTCTCAGGTTCTCTCAATGGCAGCTTGCGGCAAGGCAAACTGAGTTTTGCTTTGCAGGATAGTGTCGTTGATTATCGAAATATGTTCCTGGCGCCGTTTGAGATATCTCAAAGTCATGGAGAAATACTCTGGCGGCAAGGTGAGCGAGGTTTACAACTTTGGAGTCAAGGGTTGGATTTGCAAGCGAAATCATTGTGGGTTAATGGTGATTTTCGTTATCAACAGCCTAAAGAACAGCCTCCGGCGCTAAGTATTCTGGCGGGAGTCCGGGTTTATGATGCAGGTGATGCTTGGCGATATTTTCCAGAACCTTTGATGGGGAAACCTCTGACTGACTATCTGACAGCTTCAATTATTAAAGGGCAGATAGAAAACGCGACTTTTGTTTTTCAGGGCAATCCAAAAGATTTCCCATTTGCAAAGAATAATGGGCAGTTTCAAGTTTTTGCTCCATTGCGTCATGCGACGTTCCAGTACCAACCAAATTGGCCGGCATTGCTGGATCTCAATATTGATCTTAATTTCCAGAATAACGGTCTATGGATGCTTGCTCCGCAAACGGCGCTTGGTAAAGTGAAAGCCAGTAATCTTTCAGCAGTAATTCCTAATTATCGTAGCAAGAAATTATTAATCGACGCTGATCTGTTGGGAGATGGCAAAGATATTCATGAATATTTTACCCGCAGCCCGTTAGCAAATTCTGTTGGTGAAACACTGGATACATTGCAGGTTGGCGGTCAAATCGCGGGTAATTTACATTTGGATATTCCACTCAATGGCGGCAATGTAAATGCTCGCGGTGAGGTGACTTTAAAAAATAATCACTTGTTGATTAAACCCTTAGATAGCGAAATGAAGAATGTGAATGGCCGATTCCGCTTTGATAATGGCAATTTACAGAGCGGCAAATTATCGGCCCAATGGCTTGGGCAGCCTGTTACGGTTGATTTTTCTACCGAGAATTTACTCAAAAACTATCGAGTAAATGTTGGTCTGAATGCGCGTTGGGCTATTGCAAAATTATCTGGATTTTCACCGGTGATTGCTAAAGTGTTTTCTGGCTCTGTTGATTGGGAAGGAAAGGTTGGTATCAATTTGCCGTTTCAGGGTAAGCCTCAATATGATGTGAAAATCGACGCTGACTTATCACAAGTGGATAGTCATTTACCTGCTTTGAAAGCGGATGAACGACGCGCTCTTCATGTTCTGGCTGATGGTGATATGGCGCAGTTGCGAGTAAAAGGCATTTTAGATAAGCAGTATACATTTAATACTCAATGGCGTTTAGCAGGGAAAAGCACTCAATTGTTACGGGGGATTTTACAAAGCAACAGTAACAACATTCCTGACTTACCTGAAAAATCCCTATTGGAATTGAATCTTCCGGCAGTTGAAGGGGAAGAGTGGTTAGGGCTGATTGCACCTTTGACTTCAGGTTCTTCATTGGCAGGAATGTCAATGTTGCCGCAGTATCTGCATATATCACTTCCATCACTGGATGCGGGGGGACAACGTTGGAATCAGTTATCGTTGGGTGTGGAAAAACAGTCTTGGGGAACGCAGATCACAGCTAATAGTCGAGAAATCAACGGTAAACTTAATATCCGTAATAGTGGCCCTTGGCAGATGAATTTGAGCTATCTTTACTATAGTCCTTTACAAAATAGTTCTCTACAAAACAGCCCTCAGCAAGCTGAATCGGATTTACCTAAACAATCTCAGACAGGTACAACTCTGCGTTATTCGCTGAACCAATGGCCTTCATTAGATATCATCTGTTCTGAATGTTGGATTATGGGCTTGAAGCTTGGCAAGGTGTCTGGTTCCCTGATTCCAGAAGGTAATTCGCTGGTATTAAGGGATGGAATAGTGGAAAACAGTGCCAGTAAACTAAATGTGGCAGGCCGTTGGCAAGAAGGCGCTGTAGGGAATAATACGCGTATTATGGGGCAGTTTTCTGGTGGAAAGTTTGATGAGATGGCATCTTACCTTGGTATAGTCGTACCGATTGTTAATTCGCCATTTACCTTCCGCTTTGATTTTAATTGGTGGGATACACCGTGGAAACCCGACTTGCAGACATTGAATGGCAATCTTAAAAGCGACTTAGGTAAAGGCGCTATTGAAAAATTGGGTGGGGGAAGTGCTGGTCAGTTACTAAAATTAGTCAGTTTTGATGCTTTGTTACGTAAATTACAGCTCGATTTCAGCGATACCTTTAGCCAGGATTTTGAATTTGATTCAATTCGTGGTGATGTTTCAGTAAAAAATGGGATACTCAAGACTGAAAACTTACGGGTTGATGGGTTGATTGCCGATGTGATAACGAAAGGTGAGATCGATCTTGTTCGCCAACAGATCAATATCGAAGCCATCGTCACGCCGGAGATTTCTGCTACTGTGGGAGTAGCGACGGCTTTTGTCATCAATCCGATGGCTGGTGCTGCATTATTCGCAGCGACCAAGGTCTTAGGGCCGTTATGGAATAAGATATCCGTTATTCGTTACCGGATTACTGGTAATCTTGAACAACCGAAAATTGATGAAGTTCTGCGTCAGCTTAAGGAGAATAGAGGAACATGAGAAACGTCAATGTTGCACTCTTGCAGTTATGTAGCGGTGAGAATATCAAACATAATTTGGCGCAAATTGAACAGCAAATTAAGCAGTTGCCAGATACTATCAAGTTTGTTATGACCCCGGAAAATGCATTGTTGTTTGCTAATGCTGATAGCTATCGTAAGCATGCGGAACAACAAGGGAATGGGCCTTTACAGCAGGCTGTTAGTGAGATTGCACGCCGTTATGGTGTTTGGTTATTAATCGGTTCTATGCCGCTTATCAGTCGTGAAAATTCTGAACGGCTCACCAGTAGCAGCCTGTTGTTTGATGATCAGGGTAAGATTTGCGCCCGTTATGACAAAATCCATATGTTTGATGTCAATATTAATGATGAACATGGATCATATAACGAATCATCTGTTTTCCAACGCGGGGAACATATTACCGTTGTAGACACCCCTGTTGGCCGTCTCGGGATGGCCATATGTTATGATCTGCGCTTCCCTGGGTTGTTTCAGGCGCTACGTGAGCAGGGCGCTGAGTTGATATCTGTTCCTGCGGCATTTACTCGTTTGACAGGAAAAGCACATTGGGAGCCACTGTTACGAGCCCGTGCTATTGAAAACCAATGTATTCTGTTAGCGCCGGCTCAGGTTGGTGTACATGGAACCCGTCAGACGTGGGGTCACTCAATGGCAGTAGACGGTTGGGGGAAAGTAATTAAGAAAAACCCCGATGCAGTTAGTGCCTTGCAACTGAATGTCAGGGCAGATAGTTTGAAGGTTATGCGTGAGCAGATGAAAGTGGTGAAACATAACCGCTTCCGGCCGCAGTTGACTTCCTTGATTGAAAAAATACCGCAAATTAAAGAGTAGCAATTATGAGTTTAACTTCTGTCAGTGAACACTTACTGGCTGCAAATAAATTAAGCCATCAAGATCTGTTTTCAGTACTCGGTCAACTGACTGAACGTCAGTTGGATTATGCCGATCTCTATTTTCAGTCCAGTTACCATGAATCTTGGGTGTTGGAAGATCGGATTATTAAGGATGGCTCCTATAATATTGATCAAGGAGTTGGCGTTAGGGCAATCAGTGGTGAAAAAACGGGTTTTGCTTATGCAGACCAGATCACGTTGAATGCGCTGCAACAAAGTGCGCTGGCTGCCCGTAGCATCGTCCATGAAAAAGGAAATGGTAAAGTCCATACCTTTGGCGAAGTGGCCTATTCTCCGCTTTATGCGGCAATTGATCCGCTGCAAAGTTTTTCCCGTGAAGAAAAGATCGCGTTATTGCAGCGTGTGGATCAGGTAGCTCGCGCGGAAGATCCAAGAGTACAGGAAGTCAATGCCAGTCTGACAGGGATCTATGAACGGGTGTTGGTCGCGGCGACCGATGGGACTTTGGCGGCTGATATTCGTCCTCTCATTCGCTTATCTGTCACGGTGCTGGTGGAAGATAATGGCAAACGTGAACATGGCTCCAGCGGTGGTGGTGGTCGTTACGGTTATGAATATTTTCTGGAAGTGGTTAGTGGTCAGATCCGTGCAGAACAATTTGCGCGTGAAGCTGTTCGTATGGCGCTGGTGAATCTTTCCGCTGTTGCTGCGCCTGCTGGTACTATGCCGGTTGTTCTTGGGGCTGGTTGGCCGGGAGTATTGCTGCATGAAGCTGTTGGTCATGGGTTGGAAGGTGATTTTAACCGTCGTGGTACTTCGGTGTTTTCGGGTCAGATTGGTGAGAAGGTCGCGTCTGAACTCTGCACTGTGGTTGATGATGGCACGATAAAAGGTCGCCGTGGGTCATTGACAATTGATGATGAAGGCGTTCCTGGGCAATACAATGTATTGATTGAAAATGGCATTCTGAAAGGTTACATGCAAGACAAAATGAATGCGCGTCTGATGGGTGTCGCGCCGACTGGCAATGGTCGCCGTGAATCTTATGCTCATCTGCCAATGCCTCGTATGACTAATACATATTTGCTGGCAGGCCATTCCACACCGGAAGAGATCATCGGTAGTGTGAAAAATGGTTTATATGCGCCAAATTTTGGTGGTGGTCAAGTGGATATCACTTCCGGTAAATTCGTGTTCTCGACATCTGAGGCTTATCTGATTGAGAACGGTAAAATTACCAAACCAGTGAAAGGTGCAACTCTTATCGGTTCCGGTATTGAGGCTATGCAGCAGATCTCTATGGTAGGAAACGATCTTGATCTAGATAAAGGTGTCGGAGTTTGTGGCAAAGAGGGCCAGAGCGTACCTGTTGGTGTTGGTCAGCCTACTTTGAAACTGGACAACTTGACCGTTGGAGGAACAGCCTGATTTTTGGCTGTTTATCCGAGATAGATCATTATAAGGATAGTCATGAAGAAGACTTGGCTAGCAGGTGTGTTACTGACTGTTTTGGCTGTGACTTGTGGTACTTTTGCTAAAGGTGTTGATAAGACACTGTTGCAGGCTCCAGAAACAGGTAGGAATACCTCAGCAATACAACGGATTGAAGGGCTAACTGAACAGAATAATGTGGTGGCTTACTTACGACAGAATAATAAATTGCCCGATATTTATATTACTAAGATGCAGGCCCGCGACCTTGGCTGGAATGCAAAACAGGGAAATTTATGTCAGGTTCTGCCGGGTAGGGCGATTGGTGGTGACAAATTTACTAATCGTGAAAAGAAGCTACCAATGAAACCGAAACGTCAGTGGTTTGAAGCAGATGTTAACTACCGTTGTGGGCACAGAGGGAGTGACAGATTGCTTTATTCATCTGATGGTCTGATTTATCTGACGTTGGATCATTACAGAAGTTTTACCTTAATGGAGTAATTCTATGCATAAAGTGGAGTTTGATTTTGACCGTATCCCTGATCTGAAAATGTTCTATCAGCAGTTTTCTGAGCAATTTGAGTTAGGAGACGAGTTTGGTAGTAATCTGGATGCTCTGTGGGATGTTGTGACAGGAGGAATTGATTTACCTGTAGAGGTCAATTTTATCCATTTTACGCAGCAGAAAAGACACGATTTTGCTTCATTAGTACTCTTGTTTGAAGAAGCTGAAGAAGAGCTGGAAGGGGAACTTAGTTTTAATATTTTCCCCTAACAGAATTAGAACTTTATGAGTTTTAGATTGTTAATCGGATTCGGCCATATCTTTAAGATACTGGAAAATCTGACGATAAGATTTAGGTGGCTTATTTGCCGCCTTTTCTTTTTTAGCATTGCGGATCAAGGTACGCAATTGCTGGCGATCAGTTTGTGGGAATAACGTCACAACCTCATCAATAACATCATCATTGCCATCGATCAATTTATCACGTAATTCTTCCAATTTATGGAGCAGAGTGATTTGCTGATTATGACGATTTTTCAGTTTATCAAGCGCGGTGGTAATGGGTTCGACATCCCGGGTACGCAACAATTTGCCAATAAATTGTAATTGGCGACGGCGTCCCTCTCTTTTTATCTTCTGTGCAAGTTCAATGGCGGTCAGCAGATCCTCATCTAACGGAACGCGTTCAAGCGCACTTTTGCTGAGCTCAACCAATTCTGTACCCAGCTTTTTCAATGCTTCGGCATCACGTTTAATCTCACTTTTACTGACCCAAATTATCTCTTCTTCTTCCTCTTCAGCAGGATAATCATTGAGCCAATCTTCAGGCTGCTTTGCCATAGTGGTTTTCCTTTTAAAAAGGCCGGAGCTGCTAGGTTGATTTTGGTGCATGACCTGTAGCCCGGTGGGTGTTAACATCCTAATATTGTGTATTGTAACTGGGAAAAACGCCTGATTACCACTCGGCATTGATTGTGTGGATGAAACGGCCCTGTTTTCCCGACAGATTTTCCCTTTATTCATCAAATTGCGGGTAATTAATGAAAATCACGGATCAAATTGCGGAACAACGCAAACAACTGGAAAATGCAGTTTCACAGGCACTAGAGCTGGCAAAAGCGGGTTGTGATGCTGCGGAGGTTGCGGTTAATAAAACAACGGGTATTAGTGTCAGTACCCGCTTTGGTGAAATAGAAAATGTAGAATTCAATAGTGATGGCGCGTTGGGAATTACCGTATACCATCAGCAACGTAAAGGAAGCGCATCATCAACAGATTTAAGCCCGGATGCCATTGCCCGTACTGTTCAGGCTGCGATTGATATCGCTCGTTATACCTCTCAGGACCCATGTGCTGGCCCGGCAGATAAAGCGCTACTGGCGTTTGAAGCGCCAGATCTTGATCTGTTTCATCCAACAGAATTGGATGCTGATAACGCGATTGAACTAGCTGCTCGTGCAGAACAAGCTGCATTACAGGCAGATAAGCGTATTACCAATACCGAAGGCGGCAGTTTTAACAGCCATTATGGCATCAGAGTGTTTGGTAACAGTCACGGTATGCTGCAAAGCTATTGTTCGAGTCGTCACTCTATGTCGAGTTGTGTGATTGCTGAACTTGATGGCGATATGGAGCGGGACTATGCGTATACCATTAGTCGTCGTTTTGAAGATTTAAAATCGCCGGAATGGGTTGGGCAGGAATGTGCTCGCCGTGCGTTATCTCGTTTGTCGCCACGTAAATTACCAACTATGAAAGCGCCGGTATTGTTTGCTGCGGAAGTTGCAACAGGTCTTTTCGGTCATCTGGTTGGCGCTATCAGTGGTAGCAGTATTTACCGGAAATCCTCTTTCTTACTTGATCATCTGGGCAAACAAATCCTGCCATCATGGTTGACAATTGAAGAACGGCCACATTTGCTGGCAGGTTTAGCATCTTCTCCATTTGATAGCGAAGGTGTTTCTACCAGTAATCGGGATATTATCAAGGATGGCGTATTACAGACTTGGCTTCTGACAAGTTATTCTGCCCGTAAGTTAGGAATGGCAAGTACCGGCCATGCAGGTGGGATTCATAACTGGTGCATTGCAGGGCAAGGTCAGGACTTTGCAGGTTTGCTGCGTCAGATGGGAACAGGGTTAGTGGTCACTGAACTGATGGGGCAGGGCGTCAGTGCAGTAACCGGCGACTATTCCCGTGGCGCCGCGGGTTTTTGGGTAGAAAATGGTGAGATTCAGTATCCTGTCAGTGAAATTACTATTGCGGGCAATCTAAAAGATATGTGGGCCAATATGGTTACTATCGGGAATGATATTGAAACTCGCAGTAATATCCAGTGCGGTTCAGTCTTACTACCGGAAATGAGTATCGCTGGGCAATAAGAGATACTCGTTTCCGATTATTTTAGTCAGCCCGGACAAATGGGCTGGCTGAATTAACGGTGGAGCTCACCGGCAGCTTCTGGTTGGTAAAGTAATTCTAGTACTTTGACTCGGGTTTCTTCGCCGTTTGGCAATTCCCAACTGATTTCGTCACCGATACGAAGGCCCAACAATGCAGCTCCTAAAGGAGCCATAACAGAAAGCTGATCTGAACTGTCTTGCAGTGATGCGGGATAAACTAAAGTACGTACCCGCTCTTCATTGCTTGTCAGGTCAAGAAAACGGACCCGGCTGTTCATGGTTACAACATCTGATGGAATTTCTGCTGGAGGTACAATTTCTGCACGATCCAGCTCCTCATTCAAAGCGTCAGCGATACTAGTATCTGCAAACGCTGGCTGTTCCAACAGGGAATCTAAACGTTCTGCGTCTAATTCGTTGATGATAATTGCTGGTTTAGTCATACCACACTCCAAATGGATTCCAACACAAAATAACACCCCGCACCATGAGGAGGGGGGTGTTATTTAAAATGATTAACTTGATAGTAGGCTGTTCTTACTGGAAAAGAAAGAGATCATGATCACGAACTGTTTTGTGTCGCTAATGAAAACAGTAAAGAACATGATAATCCACAGGTGAGTGAGCGACGTTATTCTTCGTCAAATCCCGAATTAAATAGACTAATAATGGCGGCAAGAGCCTGTTCTTCATCTGGGCCGCTGGCTTCAACTTCAATATAGCTGCCTTTTTCTGAATCCAGCATCAGCATAGCAATGACACTGCTGGCTTCGGCTTCAACATGGCTATCATTGCGTAAAACAACATGAGATTCAAAGAGCTGTACTAGATCATACAGCTTCATTGCTGGCCGGGCGTGCATTCCCAGTCGATTCTTGATTTCAAGCTTCTGCTTGACAGTCATTATTTATTTTCGCTTTTCGAGAGTACGGTGGCGAGACTGTACGTTTTTGCCTCGGGAGCGGAAATAATCGGCCAACTGTTCTGCCACGTAAACAGAACGATGTTTACCGCCAGTGCAGCCAATAGCAACGGTCAGATAGCTGCGGTTATTGGTTTCAAGCATAGGCAGCCAGAGTTCAAGATAACTGCGGGTTTGATAGATAAAGTTATGCACTTCCGTATGACGGTCGAGGAAAGCGGCTACAGGACGATCAAGGCCGGTCATTGGCCGTAATTTAGGGTCCCAGTGTGGGTTTGGTAGGAAACGTACATCAAAAACATAGTCGGCATCAATAGGAATGCCATGCTTGAAGCCGAAAGACTCAAAGACCATTGTCAACTCACGCTCCCGTTTGCCTAGCAGACGCGTTCTTAGCATCTCAGCCAATTCATGGACTGACATTTCGGAAGTGTCGATAATCAGATCTGCTTTTGAACGAAGGGGTTCCAGCAGATCGCTTTCTTGATCAATCGCGCTTTCCAGAGAAAGGTTTTTGCTTGACAGCGGATGCAGACGGCGGGTGTCGCTATAACGGCGGATCAAGGTGTTACGGTCAGCGTCAAGAAATAGTAATTGCGGTGAGAAACTCGCGGGTAGTTTAGTCAAGGCTTCTTCGAAAACCTCAGGGGATTCCGGCATGTTTCTTACATCAATACTAACCGCGGCAGAAATATCGCGCTCAGCTAACGTATTTGCTAATTCCGGTAGTAATACTACCGGCAAGTTGTCTACACAATAAAAACCCATGTCTTCCAGTGCGCGCAAGGCAACGGATTTACCTGAACCGGAACGGCCACTGACTATCATCAGCACCATGAGGCGACTCCCCTTAATTTCTCAGTGGTTATTATGAGCCACTCTTATCTGTTGCTCTCCATGCACTGCAACAGTTATTTAGTGATAATTGAGTACAATTCTTCATCACTTTGTGCCGATCTTAAACGGCGGCAGAGGTTTTTATCTGCAAGACGTTTGGCGATCAATGACAATGTGTGTAAGTGTGTCTGGCATTGATCATTTGGAACCAGTAAAGCAAACAGCAAATCAACTGGTTGATTATCAATCGCATCAAAAGCAATGGGCTGTTCCAGGTTTAGGAAAACGCCGACTGCTTGATCTGAGCTTTCTGCATCTAACTTACCGTGAGGGATAGCAATACCACTGCCAATTCCAGTAGTACCTACTTTTTCTCTGGTTAATATTGCTTCGAATACGACATTTTCTGGTAACTTAAGCTGCTGAGATGCTAGCTCACTGATAATCTCTAAAGCCCGTTTTTTGCTCGAACAATGTACATTATTGCGGGTACATGCGAGAGAAAGCACAGAACTTAGTAGTAAATCTGCTTGATTGTTCATTTTTTCTATTCACTTAGGTGCCTCATTGATACCGGATGCCATAGGTTATCTGTGGCATCCGGTATTTGCGCACTGTTTTACAGCAAAACTTCGCTGTTGTTACTACATTTTTTGTTAAATGACTGTTAATGATGTCTCAGTTTATCTTTATGTTTGGTTAATTGACGCGCTAGTTTATCAACCAGTCCATCAATTGCTGCATACATATCTTCATGTTCTGATGATGCGTGCAACTCACCTCCGTTAATGTGTACAGTAGCTTCGGCGATTTGTTGTACCTTTTCCACTCGGAGGATTACCTGAGTCAGGTTGATCCTATCGAAATATTGATCGAGTTTGCTGCATTTTGCAGTGATAATGTCGCGTAATGCATCAGTAATTTCAATATTGTGGCCGGTTATTTTGAGTTGCATATTGTCTTCCTTATCTGTTCATTTCAAACCAGACGCTTACGTTGGTTTGATGGCGGAATGGATAACGACTCTCGATATTTTGCGACAGTCCGTCGGGCAATCATGATGCCTTGATCGGCTATCATGCTCGTCAGTTTACTGTCACTTAATGGTTTGGCGGGATTCTCCGCTGCTACCAGTTTTTTCACCAAAGCCCGTATTGCAGTTGAAGAGGCTTCGCCTCCACTTTCTGTATTGACATGGCTGGAGAAAAAATACTTCAATTCAAAAATACCACGTGAGCTGTGCAGGAATTTCTGGGTAGTCACCCTGGAAATGGTAGATTCATGCATATCAACCTGGAAAGCAATGTCTGCCAAAACCATAGGTTTCATATGTTCTTCACCATGTTCAAAAAATTCCTGTTGTTGCTCTACAATGCAACGCGCAACTTTCAGCAGAGTATCATTTCGGCTTTCCAGGCTTTTGATAAGCCATTTAGCCTCTTGTAAGTTATTACGGATAAACTGACCGTCACTTTCATTGCGCGTATGTTGCCCAAGCTCTGCATAATGCTGATTAATGTGTAAACGGGGGATACTATCTGTATTTAATTCTACTTGCCAGTGTTCGCTCTCTTTTCGAACCAGTACATCGGGGATGACATATTCTGATTCGCTGGTGTTTATTGCCAGACCGGGCTTCGGTTCAAGTGACTGGATTAAATTTATGACTTCTTTCAGTTCATCTTCTTTCAAACAACTAAGGCGGGTTAAGTTGCGGAAATCCCGATGACCTAATAGCTCCAGATGTTCGCAAACGATCAGTTTTGCCTCTTTCAGATAAGGTGTTTCTGGCGGAAACATTGATAGTTGGACCAGTAGACAATCTTTTAAATCACGAGCAGCGACACCGATAGGATCGAAATGTTGTATCTGTTTTAACACCGCTTCCACTTCTGCCAGAGTGAGTTGATCGTGACCAATACTGGCAAGAATATCTTCTAATGGCACAGTGAGATAGCCGGTGTCATCTACGGCGTCAATGATTGATGTCGCAATGGCGGCATCTGTTTCCGTGAAAGGGGTGAGTTCTGCCTGCCACATCAAATAGTCTTGCAGGGTTTGAACAGTTTCACCTTGGTAAAGCGGCAGTTCGTCGTCATTATAGTCACTACGTGTCCCGGAAGGTGTGCCAGCGGTGTAAATTTCATCCCAACTGGCATCCAGGGGTAACTCGTCTGGCATATCCTTTTGTTGCAAGGCATCAAGCGTATCCATAGCTTCCGTTTCGTTATCGGGAAGTTCCTGATTGCCGATTTCCTGATGATCTTCGTCCTGTTCAAGCAAAGGGTTCATTTCTAACGCTTGTTGTATTTCCTGTTGCAGTTCAAGCGTAGAAAGTTGCAACAAACGAATAGCTTGTTGGAGCTGTGGTGTCATAGCCAGTTGCTGACTAAACCTGAGTTGCAAACTTTGCTTCATAGCGTTAAATCAATTCTCCTGGCTAAATTAGAGCCGGAAACCTTCGCCTAAATAGACGCGCTTCACCTGTTCATTATTAAGAATATCATTAGGTGTGCCGTGAGCAATCAGTTGCCCTTGGCTGACAATATAAGCACGTTCGCATACATCCAATGTTTCACGGACATTGTGGTCGGTGATCAGGACCCCTAGTCCATAATCTCTCAAATGCTGAATGATCTTCTTGATATCGATAACTGAGATAGGATCTACGCCGGCAAAAGGTTCATCCAGCAAAATAAATTTAGGATTGGCCGCCAGCGCTCTGGCAATCTCTACGCGGCGGCGCTCACCGCCGGAAAGCGATTGACCAAGACTGTCGCGTAGATGGCTGATATGGAACTCTTCCATCAGCTCTTCGGCACGCTCTTTTCGTTGTTCTTGAGTCAGATCACGGCGGATCTCCAATACAGCCATCAGGTTGTCGAATACGCTTAGACGGCGGAAAATAGACGCTTCCTGAGGCAAATAACCAATACCACGGCGCGCCCGTTCGTGAAGCGGCAGTAGGCTGATATCTTCATTATCAATGGTAATTGTTCCGGCATCTCGTGAAACGATACCGACGACCATATAGAAAGTTGTCGTTTTCCCTGCGCCGTTCGGACCAAGCAGGCCGACAATTTCACCGGAGTTCACGTTTAGGCTGACATTTTCAACGACCTTACGGCCTTTGTAAGCTTTTGCCAGGTTTTCTGCGTTTAGTATTGCCATATATCGTTATTTACTCTTGTTATTAACCCCAGTGCCTTCTTCTTGTAATTGAGAAGGCAGCAGGACAGTTGTCACTCGTTTACCTTTGTCACTAAACGCTTCCATCTGCTGAGTTGGGACTAGGTAGGTGATACGATCGCCTTTTATATTGCTGTCTAACTGTTCCAAATAGGCATTGCCAGTGAGTGTAACTAGCTCTTTATCCATTTCGTAACGCATTTTAGAACCGCGGCCCTTGATTGGTTTGCCATTGTCCTGTAGCTGATAGAAAGTGACCGGATTACCAAATGCTTCAATAATCATTTTTTTAGAATCGCTATCTGGACGAGTCACAACAACCTTGTTAGCGCGGATATCAATAGAACCCTGTTTAACGATCACATCTTCTGTAAATGTGGCAGTGTTCCCTGTCATGTCAAGGGCCTGTTTAACAGAATCGATAGAAATGGGTTTCTGTGTGTCATCTTTCAGTGCCAGAGCGGGAAGGCTGACCGCAAAGATGGCGCTGGCGATAAAGGCATTACGGATTCTGTTTTTCATGTTGGATTTCATAGTAGGTGTTAACCTTTTCAATCAGTTCAGCGGTTTTGTTCCGCAGATTGCCACGCATTTTCATACCGACGGATTTTAGCCCGACACCAATCAGTGTGACCTGATCGTCAGATGAAACATCCTGAGTTACCAAGTTGATAATAGCGTTCTCTGTGGTAATACGTTGTAATTGTGACGTATTAGTCAGACTGTCAACCTGTACGTCTCCGTAAAGATAGAGCATTTTGTCGTTAGTCAGTTTGGCTTTGTTAGCACGAACTGTCCATGTAGCAATGGCATTTGAGTCATAGGTAATTAACACTGGTTTGGTAAACCAGGTAAGTTTTGACTCTGCATAGTTTTGGACGTCATCAGCGACCAGTTTATACGTCAGTTTCCCCGTAGGGTCATAAACAAAAGTTATGGTATCCTGACTTTGATAGGTTGGCTGACTGTTATCTGTAGCAGAAGATGATTTAATCCCATCTGAATCAGACAAGTTCCAGCCAATTAGCGCCAGGATGATTAATACCAGAGTTATCACCAACCAGGATTTGATTCTATCCATTCTCGTTTCACTTCAACCTACTATATTGATAATCCTTTGGCCTCTTCTAGCTTATTCTGAGCAAAAAGCACCAAATCACAAAGTTCCCTTACCGCACCGCGTCCCCCTGCAATTTGGGTGACATAATGCGCTTTTGGTAAGAGTAATGGATGTGCATCTGCCACAGCGACAGATAAACCCACTTGTTCCATGACCGGCCAATCAATCAGATCATCACCGATGTAAGCAACCTGTTCTGGTTTTAATCCCAGTTTATCTAACAATTCTTTGTACGCCAAAACCTTATCACTTTGTCCTTGGTAAAGATGTGTAATCCCTAGTGTGTTTGCTCGATCTTCCAGCAATTTCGCTTTACGGCCGGTAATAATAGCGACTTCGATTCCTGAAGTAATTAAGCAGCGAATTCCATAGCCATCTCGGACATTAAATGTTTTTAGCTCTTCACCGTTATTGCCCATATATATCAAGCCATCGGATAGAACGCCGTCAACGTCGCAAATCAACAAGCGGATTTTACGGGCTTTTTCAATAACATCTTTACTAACTGGACCATAACAGGTGTCCAGATAAACTAATTGGTTCATTAAGGCGTTTTCTCCGGTTAAACCACACCCGCTTGTAGCAGGTCATGCATATGTAATACACCAAGTAATTTATTTTCCTCTGCGACCAGTAGCGAGGTGATATGGTGTGACTGCATTAAGTTCAACGCATCAACGGCAAGGGCATTCGGTTTGATACGGATACCACCTGTTGTCATAACATCTGAAATTTTGACATTGTACAAATCGACGCCCATATCAAACACTCGCCGTAAGTCACCATCAGTAAAAATACCATCAATATACATATTTTCATCGCAAATGACGGTCATACCCAATTTTTGCCGGGTGATTTCGAGTAGTGCTTCGCGTAAGGATGCATCACGATTAACCTTTGGAATATCATTGCCTGTATTCATCAAATCACTCACTAGCAGCAAAAGTTTGCGTCCAAGAGTGCCTCCTGGATGTGATAGGGCGAAATCTTCAGCGGTAAAGCCACGCGCCTGGAGCAATGCAACTGCTAAAGCATCGCCCATAACCAGTGTTGCCGTGGTACTGGTTGTCGGAGCCAAACCTAGCGGACAGGCTTCCTGTGGAACTTTGATACACAGGTGGATATCTGCGGCTTTCCCCATATTACTGTGGTAATTGTTAGTCATGCAGATAAGCGGAATTTTTTGGCGTTTTAATGCCGGGATCAGAGACAAAATTTCACTGGATTCACCTGAATTTGAGATGGCTAAAACAATATCTTTAGGCGTAATCATGCCGAGGTCGCCGTGGCTGGCTTCTCCCGGATGAACGAAAAAGGATGGTGTACCGGTGCTGGCGAAAGTTGCAGCAATTTTACACCCAATATGGCCGGATTTACCCATCCCCATGACAATCACTTTACCTTCGCAGTTGAATATCAATTCACATATACGGTCAAAATCTTCGTTTATATGTTGTTCAAGTTCTGTCAATCCATCACGTTCTATGCGTAATACTTTTTTACCCGCTTGCTGAAAATCAATCTTAGGCATTTCTTTTTCCTACTTATTTGTGTTTATTCAATGCTGTAATTAGAAATAAACAGTACGATAAAATAAGCGATAAAGCAGCTTAATAACAGGACACCTTTAAATCGGTTTAATCGGTGTTTACGACCCAAACAAAATGCAGTAAATATTATGCTGGCTACCATCATTACCCAAAAGTCGCGATGGAAAGATTCAGGTGAAATGGCTGCTGGTGAGAGTAATGCGGGAAGGCCCAAAACAGTTGATATATTGAATATATTCGAGCCTATAATATTCCCGAATGCAATGTTGTCTTCGCCTTTGAATGCGGCGGCAATAGAGGTTGCTAATTCTGGCAGGCTGGTACCGACCGCAAGTACCGTAAGCCCGATAACTAATTCACTGATGCCATAAATACGGGCAATAACCGTTGCATTATCAATAACCATGCGGGTTGCCATAGGTAAAATAAGTAACCCTAATAGAATCCAAAGTAGGGCAATGTGTTTATTGCCTTCTACCGGTAATTCGGCAGCCTGTTCTTGCGTGTAAATATCTGTTTCGGCACGGTGTGGTAGAGCAACCATTTTTATCATCAATAAAATATACACTATGGCGGAAGTGAGTAATACCAACCCATCCATCCGGCTGAGATAGTAATCACTCATCAAATAACCACAGAAGGCGGTGAGCAGTAGCATCAACAACAGCTCCTGCCGTAGAATACCTGATTTTACTTCCATTGGGCGAATAAATGCGGCAGCACCGGTTATCAATAGCAGATTAGTAATGTTAGAACCAATAACATTACCCACCGCCATATCAGGTTGACTATCTAGCATTGCAGTAACTGAAACCATTAATTCGGGCAGGGAAGTTCCAATGCCGACAATGGTAATACCAATAATAAATGGAGGCAGCCCCAGAGTACGGGCAAAAATTGCAGCGCCGTATACTAATCTATCGGAACCATATACCAGTAAAATCAATCCGGTAATTAAAAGTAAAAAGGTCAGAAGCATGAAGCGTCCTTTGTAAGGTATATTCCGAATTAATATTAACGCCGGTTGATTTTCTAAACAAAAACTGCCTGCCCAGTTAGATGGGGTATATTCTGACGGCGACGGATAGAAAAGTAAAATTTGTCATCACATTAATGGCGAAAATTCCCCAGTTTTTTTGTAGTATATGTGATTAATATGTGAACCAAATATTAAAGCCAATTTATTAACCGTTAAGGGCTATCAATAATGAACCAACAGACAGCAAATCTCATCGAGATCCGTGGTATGTATTTTACCCGTGGTAACCGTTCGATTTTTGCTGATATTAATCTAGTTGTGCCTAGAGGGAAAGTCACTGCAATTATGGGGCCTTCTGGGATAGGGAAAACGACACTATTACGATTGATTGGCGGTCAGTTACGTCCTGAACGCGGAGAAATCTGGTTTGATGGCGACAATATTCCTGCTTTATCCCGCTCTCGCTTGTATGCTGCTCGCAAGAAGATGAGTATGCTGTTTCAATCTGGGGCGTTATTCACTGATCTCAGTGTCTTTGAGAACGTCGCTTTTCCGCTGCGTGAACATACGAACCTGCCTGAGGAAATTATACAGACGACTGTAATGATGAAATTAGAGGCTGTAGGGTTGCGTGGCGCTGCCAATTTGATGCCTTCCGAACTTTCCGGCGGTATGGCAAGGCGTGCGGCTCTGGCTCGTGCTATTGCGCTTGATCCTGATCTGATCATGTTTGATGAACCTTTTGTTGGCCAGGACCCGATTACGATGGGGGTTTTGGTGAAGTTGATTGATGAACTGAATAAGGCGCTTGGTGTGACTTGTGTGGTGGTTTCCCACGATGTGCCGGAAGTTTTAAGCATTGCAGATTACGCTTATATTATCGCTGAACAACAGGTTATTGCTGAGGGCACAGCTCAACAGTTGCACTCTAATTCTGATAGGCGAGTACGGCAATTTCTTGATGGTATTGCTGACGGGCCGGTACCTTTCCGTTTCCCGGCCGGAGATTATAAAACTGAGTTATTAGGATAATGGGATGTTTATGTTAACACAGGCGCTGGCGGCACTTGGCCGACGGGCCATTGAGGTATTTGCCTCTTTTGGCCGTGCAGGTTTTATGCTTTTCCGCGCGATAATTGGCAGGCCAGAACCTGCCAGACAGTGGCCGTTACTCCGACAGCAACTTTATAGCGTGGGTGTTCGGTCATTGTTGATTATTATGGTTTCAGGGCTGTTTATTGGCATGGTACTTGGCCTACAGGGGTATCTGGTACTGACAACATACAGCGCAGAAGCCAGTCTTGGTATGATGGTGGCGATATCTCTGTTGCGTGAATTAGGGCCGGTGGTTACGGCGCTGTTGTTTGCTGGCCGTGCCGGATCAGCCTTGACCGCAGAAATCGGTTTGATGAAAGCTACGGAACAAATTTCCAGCCTGGAGATGATGGCGGTAGATCCATTACGTCGTGTGATAGCTCCCCGTTTCTGGGCAGGGTTTATCAGTATGCCGCTATTATCTTTGATTTTTGTGGCGGTAGGTATTTGGGGAGGTGCGATGGTGGGTGTTGATTGGAAGGGGATTGACAGTGGCTTCTTCTGGTCTTCAATGCAGTCTGCTATCGAATGGCAGAAAGATTTGCTGAATTGTTTTATTAAAAGTGTCGTTTTCGCCATTACTGTGACCTGGATTGCCTTATTCAATGGTTATGATGCGATCCCTACCTCAGAAGGGATCAGCCGAGCGACGACCAGAACGGTGGTTCATGCGTCGTTAGCAGTTTTAGGTTTGGATTTTGTGCTGACAGCACTTATGTTCGGGAACTAAGTCAATGCAAAGCAAGAAAAGTGAAATTTGGGTTGGGTTTTTTGTCTTGATTGCACTGGCTGCAATCGTCTTTTTATGCCTAAAAGTGGCAGACATTAAATCGGTAGGCAACCAGCCGACTTACCGTTTGTATGCAACTTTTGACAATATTGGCGGTCTGAAAGTACGCTCGCCGGTAAAAATTGGGGGGGTGGTGATTGGCCGAGTTGCAAGTATCTCTCTTGATGAAAAAACTTATACACCGCAAGTGGCGCTGGATATTATGAAGCAGTATGACCATATCCCTGATACCAGTTCTCTTTCCATTCGTACTTCTGGCCTATTAGGTGAACAATATATTGCCCTGAATATAGGGTTTGAAGATCCCGATATGGACACCCGTATTCTGAAAGAGGGTGACCGTGTACAGGATACCAAATCAGCAATGGTGCTTGAGGATCTTATCGGCCAGTTCTTGTATAAGAGTGGCGATAATGCCCAAAGTGGGGCGGAACATAAGCCGACACCTTAGCCAGCAATTGAATATCATTAAGAGGAATCCATTATGTTGAAGAGATTATTAATGGTGGCGCTGTTAGTTGTTGCGCCATTAGCGAGCGCGGTTGATCAGACGAATCCTTATAAGTTGATGCAGGATGCGGCGGAAAAGACATTTACTCGTTTGAAAAACAGCCAATCACAAATTCGTCAAAATCCAGATTATCTGCGTCAAGTGGTGAAAGAAGAACTACTGCCTTATGTCCATATTAAATATGCTGGCGCATTGGTTCTGGGGAAATACTATAAAGATACGACGCCAGAGCAGCGCAAGGTTTATTTTGCTGCATTTGAATCTTATCTTGAGCAGGCTTATGGGCAGGCTTTAGCAATGTATCACAATCAAACTTACCAGATTGACCCTGAAAGGCCGTTGGGGGACAGTGATGTTGTCGCTATTCGTGTCACCATTATCGATCCGAATGGCCGTCCTCCTATCCGTCTTGATTTCCAGTGGCGCAAAAACAGCAAAACTGGCTACTGGCAGGCATACGATATGATTGCTGAAGGCGTCAGTATGATTACGACTAAACAGGGTGAATGGGCTTCTATCTTGCGTCAGCAAGGTGTTGCTGGCCTGACTAAGCAGCTTGAAATCAGTGCCCGTCAGCCAATCACACTGGAAGAGAAAAAATAAGATGGGTGAGAGTCTGATCTGGGAAAAAACAGGGCAAACATTGATTCTCAAGGGCACTTTGGATCGTGATAGTTTGCTTCCTCTTTGGCAGCAAAAAGAGAAATTGTTGTCTGATATCAACAGCATCAATGTATCACAACTTGAATATGTGGATTCTACCGGGTTAGCTCTTTTAGTCCGTTTCAAACATCATATGCAAAAGAGAGGGGATAAATTGCGTTTTTCTGGCATCAATGAACGACTTAATACCCTGATTACACTCTATGATCTGCAAACAATGATCATTGATAGCTAACTGATAATCTGATTAATTATCTGTACATACCCTATGGATTTCAAGATGCATCGCGACGGCAAGGGAACGAATCCCCGGGGAGCATAGATAACTATGTGACTGGGGTGAGTGAGTGCAGCCAACAAAGAGGCAACTTGAAAGATGACGGGTATAATCAGCGCCCTTGTAAGCAGAAATATTACAAGGGCGTTTTCATAGTTTAAGAATAAGCAGGATTCTATTAGGATAGATGGCTGTCTATTATTTCTATACCCTATGGATTTCAAGATGCATCGCGGCGGCAAGGGAGTGAATCCCTGGGAGCATAGCGAACTATGTGACCGGGGTGAGCGAGTGCAGCCAACAAAGAGGCAACTTGAAAGATAACGGGTATAACTACAGAACATTGAGCAATTATGGATACTAATGAGATTAAGCAAGTGCTGATGGATAAATTAGCACTGGATGAAGTCATTGTTAACGGAGATGGCAGCCATTTCCAGGTTATTGTGGTTGGTGAAATGTTTGCCGGTATGAGCCGGGTAAAACAGCAGCAAGCCGTTTATGCGCCTTTGATGGAATACATTGCTGATAATCGTATTCATGCCCTGTCAATCAAAGCTTACACACCGGATGACTGGAAACGAGATCGCAAGCTCAACGGTTTTTAATGTTGTTTGCCTCGCCGCGAACAGCAAATTATATAAAGAGAGTCGTCACAGATGGATAAATTTCGTGTGAAAGGGCCCACTCGTCTGTCGGGTGAGGTTACTATTTCCGGGGCAAAAAATGCTGCACTGCCAATCCTGTTCGCCGCGTTGTTGGCTGAAGAGCCTGTTGAGTTGCAAAATGTTCCAGAATTGAAAGATATTGATACCACTATCAAATTATTGAATCGCCTTGGGACCAAAGTTGAACGTAATGGTTCTGTATTTGTGGATGCCCGCGATGTGAATCAATATTGTGCGCCTTATGAGCTAGTGAAAACCATGCGTGCATCTATTTGGGCGTTAGGTCCTTTGGTTGCGCGTTTTGGTCAGGGACAAGTCTCTTTGCCGGGTGGTTGTGCGATTGGCGCACGCCCGGTTGATCTGCATATCAGTGGTTTGGAACAACTCGGTGCTGAAATTGTGCTGGAAGAGGGCTACGTTAAGGCTTCCGTTAATGGGCGTCTGAAAGGGGCGTGCATTGTGATGGATAAAGTCAGCGTTGGGGCGACAGTCACAATTATGACCGCGGCAACGTTGGCTGAAGGGACAACCGTTATTGAGAACGCAGCACGTGAACCTGAAATCGAAGATACGGCTAATTTTCTCAATACCTTGGGCGCAAAAATCACCGGGGCGGGCACTGACCATATCATCATAGAAGGTGTAGAACGCCTTGGTGGTGGTGTATACCGTGTACTACCTGATCGGATTGAAACGGGGACATTTCTTGTTGCGGCGGCGATATCTGGCGGCAAGGTAGTTTGCCGTCATGCTCAGCCTAATACGCTGGATGCGGTATTGGCTAAATTGCGTGAGGCGGGTGCGGATATTGAAATTGGTAAAGACTGGATAAGCCTCGATATGCACGGTAAACGCCCTAAAGCTGTGACATTACGTACTGCTCCGCACCCCGGTTTCCCGACCGATATGCAGGCACAGTTCAGCTTGCTGAATTTGGTTGCTGAAGGTGCTGGTATGATCACCGAAACTATTTTCGAAAACCGTTTCATGCATATCCCTGAATTAATTCGGATGGGGGCTCATGCGGAAATTGAAAGTAATACTGTGCTTTGTCATGGCGTTAAGAAATTATCCAGTGCTCAGGTCATGGCGACGGATTTACGCGCATCGGCAAGTTTGGTTCTGGCAGGTTGTATTGCCGAAGGAGTAACGGTTGTTGACCGTATTTATCATATTGACCGGGGTTATGAACACATCGAAGATAAGTTGCGTGGACTTGGCGCAAACATTGAACGAGTGAAATCAACGGGAAAGTAATTTTGTTTTCTTAGTAAGGCTTCGGTGAAGATAAGGAAGCTATAGCGTGCAGGGGCCGGAGGGAAAGGACAAGCTGAGTTCACCGGAGCCTTACCGATTGAACAGTTCCTGTGTCTGTGTTTCGCTGAGGCGGCTTTGAGAGCCGCCATTTTCGGGCTTCAGTTTGCGGTGATTAAGGTAATCGCTGATATGACGATTAACCGTCGTTTCATGCAGACGCAGGGCCTGAGCGATCATGACAGAATTCCAGCCCTCAGAGGCCAGCAGGACCGCTTTGATGCGATCACACTCCCTCTTATCACGGCAGGTGTGATGGCGGTGTTCAAGTTCGGCTTTTTGTTCATCGGTAATGAATATTTTCATAACGGATACCCTGAACCTCATTTGGGCGGAAATCAAGCAGTTTCAATGAGCACGGACATATATTAAATTGATCTCGATTAACAGGGTTAATTGGATGCGCATTTGGTAAATGTGGATGAAGCGCTTTAGTTCCATAATATTTCCGATGAGTATCAGCCGAAAGCTCAAATAATGATCCTAATCCGTTTTGTTTGGAGTGATGTAAATTTATCTGTGAATATTTACCGTTCTTAACAACAAAAGGACTTTTACCCTCTAATGCCAAATCAAGATTTGTTTTTATTCCATTTCTTGTATTAACAGGCAGATCCCAATCAATAGCTTGCTGGTAAACAGTATGGGTACTTCCCAAAGGTGCGTTGAAAATTGCAGCAATAGGTCTTAGAACCACCCTTGAATAGTCAAACCTGTATGATGGCATGTCAAAAAATACCTTCCCTTGATCAGGCTTAAAGCTATGGAAAGAAAGATCTTCATACCGCTCTGTGAGATGCTTATATCTATTCTTATCTAGTTCGACGTGCTTAAATGAATTGTTGACCGCATCCAGAAGTGCAAATTTATTGTTTATGTGGCTGCATCCATCTATTGCATATCGCTCATCGAAGCTTTTTATGAAACACTTTCTATTGGTACTGGTCTTTTTCTTTGCAATGAACAGCATATAGTCAACAGCATGGGCTAAAATCGCGTTAAACGAAAAAACATGATGCAGATTCACACTATTTTCGCTGAGCAAGCTAAAAAACTCTTCAGATGCAGGAATTAGGACATCATCTAAATACGATAGAAGATAGCCAGCGTCTTTTTCATCCGATTATTTGTTGTTCGATTCCATAAATATTCTCTAACGTTCATAAGCAAATCGGGCATACTAGTGTAAGTATAATCAGCTATGAATAACTACCAACTTGAGAGACTTCCATTATTAAGATACATGTACTTCGAGTACTAAAATTATCAAAAATCTTGGTATTCATTAATAAACAGGGCTGGGTAGCGGGCTCGTAAAACATTTCGAATCCACTGATGTTTCTTGATCATAAGGAAAGCAATGAGATGCATGTCATCGAAATCGATAAGTCCCATGTGTCTCAGCGCTGTTTCGTACTCCTCTATAAATTCTACAAATTCAGGATTTCGAGTTAACCAATTGGGCTGGGGATCGTGAGCTGAATCGGATTCGAAAACTATCGGTTTCCTTAAACAAAACTGAGGTTATATAAGTAATCATCTGCCCACATTCAAGGCAATTGTATTCCACATCCGTGCCGGGCCGATCAAATCATCTTCACCTAATATTATTATCGGAAATCTGTGTGAGGCTCCCTCCCCCCACGTCTCAATTTTGGCACAGCTTTTAAGTGGTTGAAATGAGTTCATTACACTCGAAGAAATGTTCAACTAATTTATCCAGAATTCAAGTTAGTTAGCCTATTTAACCACTGATTGAAATGTGGGCATTGGGAACGAATTATATCTAATCCAATATCACCGGCGATGAGTGGGCCGTGTAAAGTCTTATGGTAATTGGGTAATATCGCCAAAATACGCTTAGATGGTGCAGTTTGTGGGCTATTATTAATATCTTCAGGGCTATCAAATTGAGCTTTGATGGTTTGTAATGCTGAAATGGGGGCGTTGTCATCAAGCCAATCCGCAAATTTTTCAGGTTGGCAAAACAACAGTGCTTCAAATTCATGTAATAACAGGTTGGGAATAAAGTTAGTTTGCCCAATATCATTAGCGAAAGCTTGCTCTAGCTTAACTACCCGTTCTTTAGCTGCATTATCCTGTTGTTCATTATAATCAGGGAAATTAGTAGGCAAGCCATAGTAGTCAATTAATGTTGTGACGAATGCACTGGGATCTTGTCGACATAAGCGAGTAATTTGATATTTTACCTTACCATAACTTGTAATACCGCCTTTCTGACTGGTACTCGTCTGAGCTAATATTGGCGTCAGATAGATTTGCTGTGCTACAAAATAGGGAGCTAACACATCCCGCACAAAAGTTTCCTCCGTTTGCCCCTCTACAAAAACATTGATACGGATCATCGCTGTGGCCTCCCGCCGAGTAAGTTTTTCTTCCATAATTCACCAAGGCTATAGTCTTCAAGCCATTCAGAAAGAAAGTCACTATTCAGACGCTTAAAGGTAGATGCCCCTTGTTGTTTGTCAACGATAATCAAATCATCAGCATCAAATTGATTAACCAGTTCGACTGACTGGGTAGAAATAATCAGTTGATGCTTACTGCTGGCGTTTTTGATCAAACCAGCCAGTACATTAATAGCATAGGGGTGGAGTCCAAGCTCTGGTTCATCAATAATAATTGAACTTGGCATATAGTCTTCGGGTTGCAGTAACACGGTAGTCAATAAAATAAATCGTAAAGAACCATCGGACAATTCACTCGCTTTAAAGGGAATATCCTGCTCTTTCTCTGTCCATTCGAGTTGAATGTAATCAGTATTATCCGGGGTGGGCCGCAAGTAAAAATCACCAAAAAATGGTGCAACCATTTGAACGGTTTTGACAATGCGTTTGTAATGCAGAATATGATTTTTTTGCAGACGATATAAGAATGCCGCTAAATTAGCACCATCTTCCCGTAAATAGTCATTATCATTAATACGATGAGTTTGTTTAACTCTAGCATTATCACCCGTATCATGGAAATGGTAAACCCTCCATCGGAGCATAGTAAGTAATGCGTAATCCTCAATGTTATGATGCTGAACGATCTGAGATTCAAAGTGTCCAGCACCAATATTATAATCCCCTTTGGTGTCCAAAAAGAGTGATTCATGTTGGAACATCATACGGTTATCATTTGTGGGTTCTAGTTCAAACTTATAACCATTGTGACCAAAATAAAGCTCAGTGCTCATAGACTCAGTTTTTTTACGACCAAAATGCAATAATGTGTCGGGGCCACCCATTTTGCCAACAAGAGATTGTAAACGATGATCAAGTACAACGGCGATTAGGCGAAAGAAACTGATGAAATTGGATTTCCCAGCACCATTGGCGCCAATGAGTACATTTAGACATCCCATTTGTAAATCACATTCTGAGATAGATTTGTAGCCTTTTATATTAATTTTTCTTAAGAAATTATTGTTGGTTACTGGTTTCATAATTTTGCCTTTTCAGCATTATGCGGCTCAAATATGCCCTATGTTAGGGCAAATAATAGGTTAAGTATTATCTTGATTGCCAGGTTTGCGTCCAGTTCTTCCTCTAAAAATTTTTCCTTAGTGGAATACATTATCATTAAAATGATCCTCCTAATACACCACGCTTTGTTACCGCCACGACTGCTCTAATTGCTACTGGATGGAACGAAAGTTGCTGGGCGAGATTCGCACCACTGAAAAACCATGCCTCTGCACGGTGCATAAAAACATCTAGGGATTATCTGTAAGGCTCCGGGGTATATCGGCGACGGCTAATGGCGTCAGTCTCCAGGTGAAGATAAGGAAGCTATAGCGTGCAGGGGCTGGAGAGGAAGAACAAGGTGAGTTCACCGGAGTATTACCCCATAATCCCAGGCTTTTATTCTGGTGGGCAATCGCATCCCCGGGCCGGGGCCTGGCCTTCGGCGGCGACCGTGCTCTGGCCGAAAAAACCCATCACGCCATGCGTCAGGCTGTCGCCGATATCATTGCCTATCTGCGCCCCCGGTTTCCCGGCGGCCACCCCGGCGACCAGCGGGAGGACGGCGTGAGCGCCGCCCACTGCGGCGGCATACGTTATCGCGGCCGCCAGAGAATGATGCTGAAAATCCTCACTTTCCAGATAATTCAGCACCGTATCGGCCGAAGCGCTGCTTTCGGTCTGCGGGGGCGCATTATCCGCCGGTTCTGTACCGGTTCTGGTTGTGCGCTGTGCGGCGCCGGCCCCCAGCCAGGCCATCATCAATATGCTCATGACCCCTCCCGGCCATTATGGTTCATCACTCAGATAGGGATGAAATGAGGTCATCATGGTGAGTATCTGTTTTAGTTGGGTTGGGGGCATGTTACATGTTAGCCCGTCGGCGCTTTGAATATTCAGGCGGCCAGAGATTTGTTCGGTGCTAAATCGTTTGAATGGTTTTTTTTGGAATGACATCACGCTTCCTTTATCATTTCTGAGGGTTTACAACGTACGGCACAGTTGTCCGACAGCGTTAATTGCGGCGCGTAGTGATAAATAAATCATCCAAAGGTTAAAAAGCCTCGGGTAAAGCACATCGAACTATGAGAGTGCTAGCAGTCTGTTGCTGATAGTCTTATTGATAACCTGTATTGAACAGGCAACATCGGGGATATTCTATTGTTGTTAAGATAACCGAACTGATAAGTAGTTTTATTTGTTTAATATCCAATCAAGAACATATAATAAAAAATTCATGTTGTCCCGCCTGTTTGTGTGATTAATATTTGATTAACTTAATAAATGTGACATAAATCCCAAGTTTTTTAATCAGCGGCGCTCACCAAAAATCCGATTTAAGTGAAGTTAAGATTAATTAATATTCATCATATTCTTCAATTGTCACTTGCAGAGATAATATTTTCCCATCGCGCAATAAAGTGACAGGAACAACGCTGCCGGGGCGTATTTCAGCCACTTGATCCATTGTTTCAACCGCAGAAATAGCGGGTTTATTATTGACACTGGTAATGATATCACCCACTTTAATACCGGCTTTTTGCGCTGGCCCGTTTGCAGTCACCTGAAATACTCGTAACCCTTGAAGCTGGTTGATATTGCCGTTAGAAGAGCGAATATGCGGCAGCTCTTGTGATGTTATACCGATAAAACCTCGGATAACCCGTCCGTCACGGATAAGTTTCTGCATAATCTTGGTGGCGAGTTCAGTTGGAATAGCAAACCCCAATCCTTCTGGAGTTTCACCATTTTCACTTTTATCGAATGATAATGTGTTGATACCCACCAGTTCGCCAAGGGTGTTAATTAATGCACCGCCAGAGTTACCTTGATTAATGGAAGCATCGGTTTGGAGGAAGTTTTGCCGGCGGGTCGGGCTTAATCCAACGCGACCGGTAGCGCTAATAATCCCTTGAGTAATGGTTTGCCCCAAGTTGTAAGGGTTACCAATGGCTAAAACGACATCTCCCACATGAGCCACTCTATTTGGGTTAATCGTAATGACAGGCAAATTCTCGGCATCAATTTTCAGGACGGCAAGATCCGTTAAGCTATCAGAACCTATGACCAGAGCTTCATAAAAATGACCGTCTTGCAGTGCGACAATAATTTGTCCTGCATTATTAATGACGTGTTTATTCGTAAGGATATAACCTTTATCACTCATAATGACGCCAGAACCAAGGGTATGGTTTTCCCGGCCTTGATGGGAAAAACTTCCCATGTTGCTGCTGTAAACGTTGACTACGGCGGGCGCCGCCCTACGGACGCCTTTATTAAAGCTGAATGGAGCTTCATCATTACTGTTGCTGGTAATTGCAGATATCAACCCGCCAGGGCGCAGTGATGGAATGGTAATCAGTAAAATTACAGCTACAAGTAATCCTAAAAAGGCAGAGCGCAGCAACTTGGCAATCATGGGTATTATTCGGTGTGAGTTAATGAGTCATTGCAGGATAGCATAGAAATGAACAGACACCGCATTGTGCTGTATCTCGGATCGCTAGCTTTTAGCGCTTCGATTATCACTATTGAGTTTTCATTAATAATAAAACGAAAAAATTTGTACTGATAGTTTGCATGGGGATTAAACTCTTTTTTATCGCATTTTGCTAAAATCGGGGGGATTTTAACGCTGTTTTTACTGTCTTTAACTTTTCGTTTTAGCGTTTTTTATTTACTTAACAACGTTGAGTTTCTCTCAGATTAAATCATGTGTGGAGGCGTTTTTTATGTCATCTGAAAGCAAGGAGTGAAAGAAACTTCCACTCATTCAGGTAAGATGAGATACGCTTTATCTGAATATGATAAAACGGTAGTTAAAAAGCTGTTTATGGTCTGTCAGTGTAGTTTTAAAATTTGGAAAAAATAGTAAGCGTATTATGAAAGAACAGGTGAAAGCTTTAATCATTAAAGGTAAAAATAAGTGATTAAGGCTTTTTTAAAACGGGTAAAAAATTCAATGTTATACTGATATTGGAAGAGAAAACATCAGGAAAAACCGGTTTTAAATTGATTAACAAAGTGACAGAGTTAATCCAACAATAAGAATAAAGATATTTAACAGGATTAACCGTATTAAGTTAATTTTTTAAATAAGAGATTTTACATGGCCTGTAAGGAGTTTTCGAAAAATCGGAGACAATCATTAAATAGAAACGATAAACCTTTAAGTTAGTTAGATTATCAGCATTGAAAATGATTAAATAGGTAGGAATTAACCCTGATATTATTAGTATATCTGTTATCTGCTCTGGTTTTAAAACTAAAAAATTAAACATAAGAAAAAGAGAAAACTTAATCATCAGTTTAATGGAAAAGAGGAAGTTAACTATTTAGCAGGAAACGAAAGAACATTAGGTTTATAAAAACTGCTTAATGAAAATTATCTATTGGATGCATTCTTGATTAAAAAAATAGGAAAACTCTAAAAATGAGAATCGTTTTACAGGTTCCATCTTTTTAACCTGGTTAACCTGCTCTTTTTACTTGTATTCTTCGTTTTTAACGATCGCAAGCGCTTTTTTATCGGTAATTAACTCAGCTAAGGGTTAAAAGGTAGGTATTCTATTAATGCCAGTTTTTTAAAAAGTACAGAGTGAATAAAGATGGTTTATTCCTTACTATGATCATTTAAGAGTGAGTATATAGAGAAATTAGAGATTTTATATAAAAGGAGAAGGCAGATTTAACTCAAAGATGCACTTTTTATAAGTGCAGTTAATTATATTTAATCAAATGCTATTAATCATTAACAGAAAGTTGAAAAGAAATCATCAGGTAAAAGAATATTATTCAGCATGTTGATATTAAAGTGTTTTCTAATCGTTATTTTACTGAGAAAATTATAAGCATAACGCAATAAAAAGAGGGATAAAACGGTTAATGTGGTAGGATTTAACTGCTAAACAGAAAGTTAATTATCTGAAAAAATATAAAGGGGTATCTTTAACATCATCAGGTTATTTACTGGCATAATTTATGCGGAAAAATAAAGGTTGGCGGCCTATAAAAAGTTCTCAGGATTGAGAGTAAACAGTATCAGAAAAGATAAAAAAGCGGATGTGATTAACGTTGGTTAAATGTAAAATACGATATGCCATGATGATTAAACTTAATAAAAATCAGGTGTTAAAAGTGGTAAAAACAACGTTTAAAACCTGATGCCGATTAAAAGCAGCGGTTAAAACAATGGTTTATATTTTTTCATAACTTAATACATCATTCTTCCACAATATCCAGTCGTTCGATTAAAAAGTCAAAGTCAGCTTTTTCTTGTTGCAAAAAGGAATTCCAACTGGGTTTAGCTGGTTGCAAAATAATGGTATCGCCTTCACGAATAATTTCCAATACATTCACTCCTTAGAAATTGAGGTAGACAAGTATAAAACATTTTTACTAGTGGAAAAACAAACCTCATTATTTTAAATAGGTTGATCAGCACCATAAGACACAGCATTACGCTGTGCCTTAAATGGAATCGGATCGATTTTTACTAAAAGTATTAATTTCTCAGCAACAGATAGATACTTTCTTCACCGCGAAGAATATTCAGCGCTATGACTGGCGGTTTAGAATCAATAACTTTGCGCAGTTCATTAATATTCTGTACCCGTTCATTATTGATCCCGACAATCAGGTCATTTTTCTGTAAGCCAGATAATGCCGCCGGTGAATTTTGGGCGACACTATCGATTTTCACACCGTAAGTCCCTTTCACTTCACCATTACTCAGGGTTGCGCCTTGCAGGGCAAGGGTCAAATTTCCCGCTTTAGTTGTTTGGCCTTCACTGTTTTCTAGCGTAACAGAAACCTCCATTGGTTTACCTTTACGCAATAAGCCAATTTTAACTTCTTTACCTGGTATTGTTGTGCCGATTTTGGCTTTCAGTTCAGCAAAGCTATTAATCTTCTTGCCGTCAACGGAAACTAAAATATCGCCGGATTTAATACCTGCTTTCGCTGCCGCGGATTTTGGTAATACTTCACTGACAAATGCTCCGCGCTGGGCATCGATATTGAATGCCTTAGCGATATCGGAATTCATTTCAGTGCCTTTAATACCGAGAATACCGCGCTTAACTTCACCATGAGCGATAAGCTGCTCACTCAGGGTTTTTGCCATATTACTTGGGATTGCAAAGCCGATACCGATGTTACCGCCGCCTGGGGCCAGAATAGCGGTATTGATACCGATTAATTCACCATTCAAATTAACCAGTGCGCCACCGGAGTTGCCACGGTTAATAGAGGCGTCCGTTTGGATGAAATTTTCTAATCCTTCCAGGTTCAGACCGCTACGCCCTAACGCAGAGATAATGCCGGAGGTTGCAGTTTGACCAAGGCCGAATGGGTTACCAACCGCAACCGCAAAATCGCCAACTCGCAGTTTATCAGAATCGGCCATAGTAATTGCAGTTAAATTCTTAGCATCTTTCAGTTGCAGCAGGGCAATATCCGTCTGAGGATCGCGGCCTAATAATCTGGCTTCATATTCACGTCCATCATTCAATTGGACACGGATTTTATCTGCATTCTCAATAACGTGATTGTTGGTTAATATATAACCTTTGGCAGCGTCAATGATGACACCTGAGCCAAGCCCTTGGAATGGGCGGGTACTTTCACGGCCCATTGGTAGGTTGGGGCCAAAGAAGAATCTGAATTCTTCAGGTATACTCTGTTCCTGTTGTACCTGCGTACCGGAAACATGCACGCTGACAACGGCTGGCAGGACTTTCTCAAGCATCGGCGCGAGGCTTGGCAACGCCTGACCGGCGATAGCAGCAGGTAAAGCAGCGCTACTGGTAGCAGGGATTGAAATTGTAGACAATCCGATACTGATTGCTAACGCACTAAGAAGTAAGTGTTTTCTTTTCATCTAATTTTGTTCTCTTGTATACCTAAGCCAGAAGGCCAATGAAGTTAATTCCGGCAAGCAGCCATGATTACTCTATGACTGTTAATTATTAAATAAAGTTCATCTGGCAAACAGATTTTGCATGATTCTTTACAGGGATTTACATGATTGAAAAATAAAAAAACAAAACTCGCGGGTAGATAATAGGTTTTACATTTGAATTAATGCTGTGGCACAGAGCATGCCACAGCGAGAGTTTTTACTGGTTTTTTTCATTCATCGGACGAAACAGGCCGGAAGCGCCATCGGAATAATCTTTTGGTGGCATTTTAACCGGAGCTTGATCATTATCCGCCTCTGATTCAGTTAATCGATAATTAAATGGATTGTCTTGTACTGGCATATTCGGCATCAGTTCATGAGAGCTTTTAGCCATATGCTGATATAACTGACGATAATCGCGAGCCATGTTGTCGAGTAATTCTGCACTGTGGGCAAAATGACCAACTAATTCTTTACGGTATTCTTCCAGTTCTGATTTATTATTCTCCAGTTCAGTTTGTAAGGCTTTCTGCTGGCGCAGCTTAGTGTTGCCAAAGCGCATAACTAACGCTCCGATAACAAAACCAACTGCCAATCCAATCAGTGCATACTCCCAAGTCATAGCTACTCCTTCATCAACATCGTTGTTCCGCAGAATGTTTCACTTAATTATCGCCACTATAACCGTTAATCTAGTTAGAGTGGAATATTGATCATGATTTACATTTGTTTGTAGATCTTATTCTGAACCTTATTGTAGACAATTGATCCGGTGATAAGGTCAATCTGAATCATAAAAACGATAAAAAATGGGCGATTATTTTAAGGATTGTTATTGTCATGCCATCATTGATTACCCCTTCATCATACTATCAAAAAGCCCTTTCCGAGGGTAAATACCAACCCGATGATGTTCAGCGTCAAGTCGTTGCTCAATTGGATACTATACACCATGCTCTGATTAATACTTCTTTCTGCAATCCGGTGAGACGCCAAGGCTTGAGAGGGCGTCTAAGTAAACTGTTAGGAAAGCAGGTTTCAATGAGCTGTACACCTGCTCAAGGGCTTTATATGTGGGGAGGCGTTGGTAGAGGGAAAACTTGGTTAATGGATATGTTTTACCAAAGTTTACCCGGTAAAAGAAAATTACGTTTGCATTTCCATCGTTTTATGCTGCGGGTGCATGAAGAGTTAAAGACATTGCAAGGGCATGAAAATCCACTGGATATTGTGGCGGATAGTTTTAAAGCGGAAACAGATGTGCTTTGCTTTGATGAATTTTTCGTCTCCGATATTACTGATGCTATGATTCTTGGTACATTGTTGGAAGCGCTGTTTGCCAGGGGGATTACCTTGATTGCAACGTCCAATATTCCTCCTGATGAACTCTATCGTAATGGCTTACAGAGAGCTCGCTTTTTACCTGCTATTGAGCAGATCAAAAAATATTGTGATGTTATGAATGTGGATTCGGGTATTGACTATCGGTTGCGCACATTGACACAAGCTCATCTCTATTTCGAACCGCTGAATGAAGATAATGAACGAGAGATGGATCGAATGTTTATTCTTTTGACCGGTAACAGTAGTGAACAAGCTTCGGTATTGGAAATTAACCATCGGCAGATGCCGGCGATTCGTAACGCTGACGGTGTATTGGCAATTGGATTTAAAGTTTTGTGTGAAGATGCGCGCAGTCAGATGGACTACATTGTTTTATCAAAACTTTATCACACTGTTTTGTTATATCAGGTTCCAGCGATAATGCCGGGTAATGAAAATGCCGCTCGTCGTTTTCTGGCGTTGGTTGATGAGTTTTATGAACGTCGAGTAAAACTGATCATTAATGCGGCGGTGCCGATGGAGCAAATTTACCAAGGGGCGTTGTTGACTTTCGAATATCAGCGTTGCTTATCCCGTTTGCAAGAGATGCAAAGCGAAGAGTATCTGAAATTACCTCATTTACCTTAATTTTGTGTTTCCCGTATATTTCAGACTCAAAACTGGTTTGAAATATTTAAATTGGGGTCGATTTTTATTTTTGACTTCTCTATAATCTTGCGACCCCACGTTACAGCAATGTTTTTTTTCCCAAAAAACTTGCATATACCTAATAGATTTCGAGTTGCAGCGCGGTGGCAAGTGAACGAATCCCCAGGAGCATAGATAACGATGTGACTGGGGTGAGTGAAAGCAGCCAACAAAGCAGCAGCTTGAAAGATGAAGGGTATATAGTGCCGGCATAGGCTATTCGAAGGGGTAGGTTTGCTGGACAAGAGTCGTGTGAACCTCAGCAAGTTTCTGAACCTTGAGTGTTCACCAACGTGTAACTTATTATTGGGTAAGCTTTAATGAAAACTTTTACAGCTAAACCAGAAACCGTAAAACGCGACTGGTATGTTGTTGACGCAGATGGCAAAACTTTAGGCCGTCTTGCAACTGAAGTGGCTCGTCGTCTGCGCGGCAAGCATAAAGCGGAATATACTCCGCATGTTGATACCGGTGATTACATCATCATCGTTAATGCAGAAAAAGTTGCAGTCACCGGCAACAAGCGTTCTGATAAAATTTACTATCACCACACCGGTCATATCGGTGGTATCAAGCAAGCGACCTTTGAAGAGATGATTGCTCGCCGTCCTGAGCGTGTAATTGAAATCGCGGTTAAAGGCATGCTGCCAAAAGGGCCACTGGGCCGTGCAATGTACCGTAAACTGAAAGTTTACGCCGGTAGCGAGCACAACCATGCGGCACAGCAACCGCAAGTTCTGGACATTTAATCGGGATTATAGGCAATGGCTGAAAATCAATACTACGGCACTGGTCGCCGCAAAAGCTCTTCCGCACGTGTCTTTATTAAGCCAGGTAGCGGCAATATCGTCATCAACAAACGCAGCCTTGAAGTTTACTTCGGCCGTGAAACAGCGCGTATGGTTGTTCGTCAGCCGCTGGAATTGGTTGATATGTTGGGTAAACTGGATCTGTACATCACCGTTAAAGGTGGTGGTATTTCTGGTCAAGCAGGTGCAATCCGTCACGGTATCACCCGCGCACTGATGGCGTATGACGAAACTCTGCGTTCTGATCTTCGTAAAGCTGGCTTCGTTACCCGCGATGCTCGTGAAGTTGAACGTAAGAAAGTTGGTCTGCGTAAAGCACGTCGTCGTCCACAGTTCTCCAAGCGTTAATTTTTTGTCTTTATGGCAATTATTTAATGTGCAAACCCGTCTTTGCGGCGGGTTTTTTACTTAATTATCCATACACTTCCCCCAAAATGTACAAAATCTGGTAAACTAGCGCCAATTTTTGCCTCATCCATTTGTCTGCCGACTATCTGAACGATAGTAATTGCGTTGAAACGGTATTAATTGTGTTGAAACGGTAATATGTGTTGAAACGGTAATTGCGTTGAAACGATAGTCATTGTGTTGAGTAGCGCATTCCGTATTCACCGTTGCGGCGCAGAAACATAAGGGGTGAGAATGAATGAGTAAGAATAGTCGTGGTCGTGTGGGGCTATTCATTCCTTTTTTAGATAAACTTGGAGGTTTTCATGGCTGTCGCTGCCAACAAACGTTCGGTAATGACTCTGTTTTCAGGCCCGGCCGACATTTTTAGCCATCAAGTGCGAATTGTATTGGCGGAAAAAGGTGTCAGCGTTGAAGTTGAGCAGGTTGAGGCAGGTAACCTGCCACAGGACCTTATCGATCTGAACCCTTATCAGACAGTTCCGACTTTGGTTGATCGTGAGCTGACGCTATATGATTCCCGCATCATTATGGAATATCTGGATGAACGCTTTCCTCATCCGCCATTAATGCCTGTGTATCCGGTTGCCCGTGCTTCCAGTCGTTTGATGATGTACCGCATCGAAAAAGACTGGTACTCCCTGATGTATACTATTGAGGAAGGCAATTCTCAAGAAGCCAATGCTGCCCGTAAACGATTAGCAGAAGAGTTGCTAGCAGTGACGCCAATATTTAAAGAGATGCCATTCTTTATGAGCGAAGAATTCAGTTTGGTTGATTGTTATCTTGCTCCTTTACTATGGCGTTTACCGGTATTGGGGATAGAGTTACCGAGTTCGGGTACTAAAGATTTACAAATTTACATGCAGCGTGTCTTTGAGCGTGATGCATTTTTGGCTTCATTAACCGAAGTTGAACGTGAAATGCGCTTGCAATCCAGGAGCTGATTTATGGAGCTATCTCAAATGTCTCCCCGTCGTCCTTATTTGTTGCGTGCTCACTACGAGTGGTTACTCGATAATGATATGACTCCGCATCTGGTTATAGACGTGACTTTACGTGGAGTTAATGTACCAATGGAATATGCCCGCGATGGACAAATTGTGCTGAATATAGCGCCGAGAGCTGTTGGTAATCTTGAGTTAACCAATGATGAAGTACGCTTCAATGCCCGTTTTGGCGGCGTTCCCCGTCGGGTTAATGTACCGATGGCGGCAGTTATAGCGATCTATGGCCGTGAAAATGGGGCGGGAATGATGTTTGAGCCTGAAGCAGCTTATAAAGATGAATATCTTTTTAAATCCGCTTCAGATCAGGATAGGGCCGATGCCTCTACATCCGCGGCAGATAATCTAGTATTAGTTACAGATACATTGCCCGATGTTGAAGATGATAGTGGAACTTCACCTGATGATGAGCCACCTAAACCGACGAGAGGGCGCCCTGCTTTACGGGTAGTAAAATAAGCGTTAAAAGAGGGGGCGATTTGCCTCCTTATTTTTTTCAAATTTATTGATTAGAATTCTGAATTGTAGGCTTTTTCTAATGCCCAGAAACAATCTTCAGCTCTGCTTTTAGCTTCGCTATCTGTGATAGCGCCTAAGCTTTTTTTGACCTTATCTATAAATTCTATTTTATTCTCTCTGGTCCCCAGTTCTGGTGGAATTGTGCAAATATCAGCTAATGATATATTGTTTTCTTGATCTGCGTTAGCAAGGACCTCAACAGGATTATTAATTAATGCCAGGGATAATGCGTAGCGTATCTCTTTGGCAAAACCCAGGTGCGTGCTTTGCGTTAATTTAAAAGCCAGTTTGATCCAGTTGCTGTCACCAGTAGTGATGTTGTGAGTGATTTCTTGTCTGGCCCCCATTTCCCCTAATTCTGCCGCTACAGAATTGGTACCTCTGTTTATAATTTCTTTAGTAATGTTTTCCGGGGTCAAGGGCTGTGATAAAGCAAGTGCCGTGTGGCTGATAAACAGCATTGGAGATAATAAAATTAGGGTTTTTATTAGCTGCATTAATATTTCCAGTATTTATAGTTGAATAAGCATCGTGATATTTGTGTTGGTTAGTTGGAATACTTTATTTAATACTCATCTTAATGAGAAAGAATATTCCAAAATATTATGTATGACAGTAATAAATGTGGAATGTTCATTAAATTCACTTACTTTTTTGTCTAAGTGGAATCCAATTAATATAAGTTATCGAATTGATAATAGAAAGAGATGGGAGCTAAAAAGCTCCCTTGGTTGATTAGATGTTGAGATAATCAAGAATGCCTTGCGCGGCTTTACGCCCCTCGGCAATTGCAGTGACAACTAGATCTGAGCCACGAACGGCATCCCCGCCGGCAAATATTTGTGGATTGCTGGTTTGGAAAGGAATATCTGAGTACTCTGGTGCGACAATGCGTCCCTGTTTATCCAAGGTTACTTGATGATCACTTAGCCAGTTCATTGTATGTGGTTTAAAGCCGAATGCCATGATCACTGCATCGGCTTTAAGCAGGTATTCCGAGCCGGCGATAATTTCAGCTTGGCGACGTCCGTTCTCATCAGGTTGACCTAATTGGGTCCGTACCATTTTTATGCCGCAAACTTGACCTGAATGGTTGATCTCAATATTGACAGGTTGCAGATTGAACAGAAATTCTACACCTTCTTCCTTGGCATTTTTGACTTCGCGTTGGGAGCCTGGCATGTTGATTTCGTCACGACGATAAGCACAAGTCACCGAAGCCGCTTTTTGGCGAATAGCGGTTCTGACGCAATCCATTGCAGTATCACCGCCGCCAAGCACCACGACCCGTTTACCTTGCATATTGATGAAAGGTTGCGATTGTAGGGCAGGATAACCCATCAAGCGCCGGGTATTGGCAGTCAGAAATGGCAGAGCATCATAAACACCATCAGCATCTTCATTTGCCAGCCCCCCATGCATTGACTGATAGGTTCCTACACCAAGGAACACCGCATCAAACTGCTTAGTCAGTTCGGATAAAGCAATATCTTTGCCTATTTCAGTATTAAGCCGGAATTCAATTCCCATTTCAGAGAAAATTTCACGGCGGCGTATCATGACCTCTTTTTCTAGTTTAAATGCCGGTATGCCAAAGGTGAGTAATCCACCGATTTCTGGATGACGATCAAAAACAACGGCTTGTACGCCATTACGGGTTAATACATCGGCACAAGCTAGCCCCGCAGGGCCTGCGCCAATAATCGCAACCTGTTTGCCCGTTGGCTGAACTTGTGACATATCGGGCTTCCAGCCCATAGCAATAGCTTTATCATTGATGTAACGTTCAATATTACCAATCGTCACTGCGCCGAACTCATCATTCAGAGTACAAGCGCCTTCACACAGGCGATCCTGTGGACAAACACGACCACAAACTTCCGGCAGGCTGTTTGTTTGATGGGATAAATCAGCCGCTTCCATAATACGTCCTTCATTGGCAAGTTTAAGCCAATTGGGAATGTAGTTATGGACGGGACATTTCCATTCGCAATAAGGATTACCGCAAGAAAGGCAGCGATCTGCCTGTGTCTGTGCCTGAATTGCTGAAAATGGCTCATAGATTTCCACAAATTCTATTTTGCGGATTTTCAGCGGCTTTTTAGGCGGATCGACACGTTGTAAGTCGATAAATTGATATACATTCTGGCTCATCTTGGCTCCTTATTGCGCTTGAATTCGCAACTCTGCGGAAGAACGACTGCGATGTCCCAGTAGGGCTTTCACATCACTGGATTTTGGTTTCACAAGCGCGAATTTGCTCAGCCATTGTTGCCAGTTAGCAAGAATATCTTCACCGCGCTGGGAGCCAGTCAGGAGGACGTGCTCAGTGATAAGCCCTCGCAAGTGTTCTTCGTGGATAGCTAAGGTAGCTACTGCCAGTACTTCGACTAACTCTGGGTTAACCCGTTTGCGGAAATCATCATTTTCATCCAGGACATAAGCAAAGCCGCCAGTCATTCCTGCGCCAAAATTTATGCCAGTGCGTCCGAGAATACAGACGATACCTCCTGTCATATATTCACAGCCGTTATCTCCGATGCCTTCTACAACCGTAATCGCCCCTGAATTACGAACGGCGAAGCGCTCTCCTGCTCGTCCGGCAGCAAATAGTTTGCCCCCGGTTGCGCCGTAGAGACATGTGTTGCCAATGATAGTCGCCTGATGGCTTTTGAAGGCAGAACCCACTGGTGGGTGTATGACAATGCGGCCGCCAGCCATACCTTTACCGACATAATCATTGGCATCGCCGATAAGTGTCAGCTCCAGACCGCCGGCATTCCAGACACCAAAACTTTGACCGGCAGTTCCATTGAAATGAATTTTTATTGGCGCCGCGGCGATCCCCTGATTACCATATCGAGCAGCGATAAAACCGGAAAGGGAAGCGCCCACTGAACGATCAGTATTACGGATATCGAAATAGAAAGTTTTACTGTGTTGGTTCTCAATATAGCTAGCGGCTTGAGCCAGTAAGTTTTTATTCAATGCCCCATTATCGAATGGCGGATTGTTTTCGGTGCAATATAATGTTTTGCCTTGATGGGGTTCTGCGGTTGCCAAGAGCGGATCAAGATTTAGTTTGCTCTGTTTCGCTGAAATACCTTCCAGTACTTCAAGCAGGTCAGTTCGGCCTATTAAATCAGTTAGCTTTTTGACACCCAATGCCGCCATAATCTCTCTGGTTTCACGGGCGATGAAGCGGAAATAATTCATTACTCGTTCAGGTAATCCGTGGTAGTGGTCGCGACGTAATTTCTCATCCTGAGTGGCAACCCCAGTTGCACAATTATTGAGATGGCAAATGCGCAGATATTTGCATCCAAGAGCAACCATTGGGCCGGTACCGAAACCGAAACTTTCAGCGCCAAGAATGGCTGCTTTAATAATATCTACGCCTGTTTTCAAACCGCCGTCAACTTGTAAGCGGATCTTATGGCGTAATCCGTTAGCAACTAGCGCTTGTTGGGTTTCCACCAGCCCCAATTCCCAAGGGCACCCGGCATACTTCACCGATGACAATGGACTGGCTCCAGTACCGCCATCATAACCTGCGATAGTAATTAAATCGGCATAAGCTTTGGCAACGCCAGTGGCAACAGTACCAACACCGGGTTCTGAAACCAGTTTTACTGAGATCAGCGCATTGGGGTTGATCTGTTTTAGATCGAAAATCAACTGAGCCAAATCTTCAATAGAGTAAATATCGTGATGTGGTGGTGGAGAAATAAGTGTTACGCCGGGTACGGAATAACGCAGTTTTGCAATATACGGCGTTACCTTATCACCCGGTAATTGCCCGCCTTCTCCAGGTTTAGCGCCTTGCGCGACTTTAATCTGAATCACATCAGCATTGACCAGATAAGCAGGTGTTACGCCAAAGCGGCCGGAAGCGACTTGTTTGATGCGGGAGACCTTTTTTGTTCCATAACGTGCGGGATCTTCTCCACCTTCGCCGGAATTGGAAAAACCACCTAGCGTATTCATGGCTTCCGCCAGAGCTTCGTGTGCTTCGGGGCTTAATGCGCCAATCGACATCGCAGCGGTATCAAAGCGTTTAAACAGCTCCTCGGCAGGTTCTACTTCTTCAATAGGTATCGGTTCATCTTTTGTTTTTAGCGCCAGTAAATCACGGATTGTGGTAACTGGGCGTTGATTGACCAGACGAGAATATTTCAAGTAATCGTTATATTCGCCACTATGAACCGCAGCCTGTAAAGTGCTGACAACATCTGGGTTATAAGCGTGGTATTCGCCGTTATGAACATATTTCAGCAATCCGCCCTGATCGAGTGGTTGACGAGCAAGCCATGCACGTTTAGATAAGTTTCGCAGATCTTGCTCAAAATCGCTGAAATTAGCACCGCCAATTCGGCTGACGACACCATTGAAGCAAAATTCAGTTAATTCGGAGTGTAAGCCGACAGCTTCAAATAGTTTAGAGCAGCGATAGGAGGCGATAGTCGAGATGCCCATTTTCGACATGATTTTATATAACCCTTTATTAATACCATTGCGGTAGTTGAGCATGACATCAGCATAGGGTTTATTAATGGTGCCATTATCGACCATTTTGGCCAGTGATTCATAAGCCAGGTAGGGATAAATCGCTGTTGCGCCAAATCCTAGTAGTACAGTGAAATGGTGTGGATCACGGGCGCTCGCTGTTTCTACTATCAGGTTGGTATCACAGCGTAGGTTTTTTTCCACCAAACGGTGTTGAATAGCGCCAACGGCCATAGGCGCTGGTATAGGTAGCTTTTCCGAAGTAATGTTGCGGTCAGATAATACCAACAATACCGCGCCGTCTCTGGCGAGTTGTTCAGCCTGGTCGCACAATGCAAACAGGGCATTTTGCAGACTGGTCTCTTGTGGATTGAAAGTTAGGTCTAATCGTTCTGCGCGATAGTGTGGACTTTGTTGCGTTATTAATTGATGAAAATCAGAGTAGAGCAGAATAGGGGATTTAAAACTTAATCGGTGTGCCTGCCCCTCTGCTTCACAAAATACGTTCATCTCCCGCCCAATACAGGTGGTGAGAGACATAACATGTGCTTCGCGTAGTGGGTCGATTGGCGGATTAGTGACTTGAGCGAATTGCTGACGGAAATAGTCATAAATAATCCGTGGACGGCTGGAAAGAACGGCAAACGGTGTATCATCCCCCATTGAACCCGTTGCTTCCTGACCATTCTCTCCCAGGACACGGATGATTTGATCTAACTCTTCGTTGCTGTAGGCAAATTGTTTGTGATAAACCGCTAAGGATTGATCGTTCAGATCCCGGTGACCCGCTTGATCTTCCAATAATTCTTCAAATGGGGTCAGGCGCTTGACGTTTTTATCCATCCATTCTTTATAGGGATGGCGGCTTTTCAAGTCGTTGTCTGTTTCTTCTGCATGAAGTATGCGGCCTTGGCGGGTATCAATCACGATAAGCTCACCGGGACCAACTCGCCCTTTTTCCACCACTTCATCCGGTTGATAATCCCAGATGCCGATCTCAGAAGCACAGGTGATCAGCTTATCTTTGGTGATGACATAGCGGGCCGGGCGCAAGCCGTTACGATCCAGATTACAGGCAGCGTAACGTCCATCTGACATAACGATACCCGCAGGGCCATCCCACGGCTCCATATGCATGGAGTTGAAATCAAAAAAAGCCCGCAGATCCTCATCCATATCAGGGTTGTTTTGCCATGCGGGAGGAACCAATAATCGCATAGCACGGATTAAATCCATTCCGCCGTTGAGAAACAGTTCCAGCATGTTATCCAGCGAGCTGGAATCTGATCCTGTTTCGTTTACAAAAGGGGCGGCAGTTTGCAGATCGGGAATGAGCGGTGTTTTGAATTTATAGGCTCTTGCTCGTGCCCACTGGCGGTTACCGGTGATGGTGTTTATTTCGCCGTTATGGGCAAGATAGCGGAAAGGTTGCGCCAATGGCCAGCGTGGGACGGTATTGGTTGAGAAGCGCTGGTGGAATAGGCAAATTGCTGATTCCAAACGTAAATCAGCCAGATCGGGATAGAAACGGGGCAAATCTGCCGCCATGCACAGCCCTTTATAAATAGTCACCAGATTGGACAAACTGCAAACATAAAAATCGTTGTCGTTAATGCGTTTTTCTATTCGGCGGCGAGCAACGAACAAACGGCGTTCCAAATCACGTGCACGCCAGCCTGCCGGAGCGTTAACAAAAATCTGTTCGATACGTGGGAGGCTTGAAAGGGCTATTTCGCCCAGAATATCACTGTTGATGGGGACTTCACGCCAGCCGACGACTGACAGAGTTTCATTTTGTAGCTCTTGTTCGACGATTTCCCGGCAGTTTTGCGCAACCTGATGATCTTGGCTAAGAAAGAGCATACCAACGGCGTAATTGCGGGCTAAATGCCACTCTTGCTCCTGTGCGACCATTCGAAAAAAACGGTCAGGTTTTTGCAACAATAAACCACAACCATCACCGGTTTTGCCATCTGCCAGGATTGCCCCACGATGTTGCATTCTTGCCAAGGCATGGATAGCGGTACGTACTACTTTGTGGCTTGGCTCCCCCTCAATATGGGCTATCAATCCAAAGCCACAGTTATCCTTTTCTTGAGATTTGTTATATAGCATATGAACCTCCCGAGGTTCTGTCCGACTCTCACAGAAACTCACAGACATTTGTGAGATTAATATTTTTACTGGCGTCTGAATTGCGCCCTCAGTCAACCACCACTTGTTTATTTGTGATAAACAGGTGGTGACTTAAATGATATTGTGTCACTGCATAATTATGGTTCAGATGAGAATCTGACAGATGATTTCCAGTGACTTTCCAAGTTAACTAGAAATATAAATCAGGTCAAATATTACCGGTATAAGATAAGGATAGGTGGTAAGTAAAGTTAATATTATGATTTATAAGCAAAAAAATTAACATTAGAGTTGTGTGATATAGATCATGTTAGGATTTTAATGTGATTTATATCACTAATATTAGTGTAATATCTGTTTTATATATGCTGTTAAACTTTTATTTATTAGATTTAAAGTCTTACCAATGTAAACTTTGCCAAATAAATATGTATTTTTGTTTCTTTATAAGAATAAAGTTTTATCTTTTTGGGGGTATTAGAAGAGTAAAAAAGAATTTTATGCTTATTTTATCAATGTATTCGATTATTTATTCATATTTGGCTTGTGCGAAAAGACCGGCAGGAGTAAAAAGCCAGAATAATGTTTGGGAAGTCATAACTAAAACTATTAAATAATACTATTGTTTTACCAGGTCAACAATTTCTGTTATTCCTTCAACGAACCGGCGGGTCTTTTACGGTATGATCTGGAATGGTCATATTTTACGGGAGTCTTTATGAAATGAAGCTGCTCAGGGGCCTGGCCCAATATTATGTTGATTTAATGATGAAATTGGGGTTAGTGCGCTTTTCATTACTGCTTGCATCCGCATTAGTTGTTCTTGCTATGGGTGTACAGATGGTGGTCACTTTTCTGCTTCAAGGAGGAGTGCAAAGTATTGATTTAGTTCGTTCAATCTTTTTTGGTTTGTTGATTACGCCTTGGGCAGTCTATTTTCTTTCGGTTGTTGTTGAACAGCTTGAAGAGTCTCGCCAACGATTATCCAAGTTAGTTGAAAAGTTGGAAGTTATGCGTCAGCGTGATCGGGAACTTAATCAGCAATTAAAAGATAACATTATTAAGCTTAATCAGGAGATCTCTGTCAGGGAAAAAGCCGAGCAGGCGCATCTGATATTGTTGGATAAACTCAAAGAAGAGATGAAACACCGTGAGCAGACGCAGATTGAATTGGAACAGCAATCTATATTGCTGAAATCTTTTCTCGATGCCTCCCCTGATTTAGTCTATTACCGCAATGAAAATAATAAGTTTTCTGGTTGTAATCGGGCGATGGAGTTGCTGACGGGGAAAAGTCAGAAGCAACTTGTCGGGCTGACGCCAAACGACGTTTATGACAAAGAAGTTGCTCGCAAGGTGATGAAAACCGATGAAAAAGTGTTCCGTCATAATGTTGCACTCACTTATGAGCAATGGCTGGTTTATCCCGATGGTCGAAAAGCCTGTTTTGAGCTTCGGAAAGTCCCTTTTTATGATCGCGTGGGAAAAAGACACGGGCTTATGGGATTTGGGCGCGATATAACGGAACGTAAGCGCTATCAGGATGCTTTGGAGAATGCAAGTAGGGATAAGACCACTTTTATCTCAACGATTAGCCATGAGCTTCGTACGCCTTTAAATGGCATTGTTGGTTTGAGCCGTATTCTGCTCGATACTGAGTTGACGTCTGAGCAAAATAACTATCTGAAAACGATACATGTCAGTGCGATAACGCTTGGTAATATTTTCAATGACATTATTGAAATGGATAAAATTGAACGGCGTAAAGTGCAGATTGATAATCAGCCAATTGATTTTACCGGTTTTATATCCGATCTAGAAAACCTCTCTGGGCTGCTGGTGCAACCGAAAGATATTAAATTTGTAATGAATCCAGAACTGCCGCTGCCTGACAGAATCGTGACTGATGGTACTCGTTTGCGCCAAATTCTGTGGAACTTGATTGGCAATGCAGTGAAATTTACCCAAAAAGGGGAGATTAATGTTCGGATCTGGTACGAAGAAGGGGAACGCCTGCTGTTTGAAGTCACAGATACGGGGATTGGTATCCCATATGATGAGCAAGAGAAGATTTTTGCGATGTATTATCAAGTGAAAGGCAGTCATGGTGGTTGCCCGGCAACGGGAACCGGTATTGGATTGGCGGTATCTAAGCGTTTAGCCCAAAGTATGGGAGGGGATATTGTGGTGGAAAGTGAGCCGGGACAAGGTTCTCGATTTACACTGTCTATCATAGCGCCTGCTATGGAGGAGAGTCCTCTATGCGAAGAAGATACAGAAGATTGCCCGCTTCCGGCTTTGCATATCTTATTAGTAGAAGATATTGAGTTAAATGTGATTGTTGCTCGCTCTGTACTGGAGAAATTGGGTAACAGCGTAGAAGTCGCCATGAATGGTAAAGATGCGCTAGAAATGTTTAAGCCAGAAGAGTTCGATTTGGTATTGCTGGATATTCAGTTACCCGATATGACTGGATTAGATATTGCCCGTGAATTACGTCAGCGATATGCCAAAAAAGATCTTCCTCCCCTGATTGCGCTGACGGCAAATGTCTTAAAAGACAAAAAAGAGTATCTGGATGCAGGTATGAATGGTGTGTTAAGTAAGCCCCTTTCTGTGAATGCGTTAACCGCCATTATTGAACAATATTGGGGGGAGCAGTCTGTGCATCATATGCAGCTAGAAGAAGAGGAGCCAGGATTGATGAAAAAAGATGAAGATTTACTGGATACAGAAATGCTTAACCAATACATCGAGCTCGTTGGGCCACAATTGATTAGCAGTAGTCTGAATGTGTTTGAAAAGATGATGCCAGGTTACTTGTCTGTTCTTGACTCGAACATGACAGCTAAAGACCAGAAAGGTATTACCGAGGAAGCGCATAAGATAAAAGGTGCTGCGGGATCGGTTGGATTGCGTCATTTACAGCAATTGGCTCAGCAGATTCAATCACCTGATTTACCTGCATGGTGGGACAATGTTCAGGAATGGGTTGATGAGTTAAAGCAAGAATGGAGAAACGATACGGAAATTTTAAGAGAATGGTTGGCGGACGCTGAAAAAAAATAACCCCAACCGAGGTTGGGGTGCGCGAATACTGCGCCAACACCAGGGAAAACTTTTTACACGCCTATCTGATAGATCTTTGGTTGCGGCGAGTAAATGGGGAATTCTCCGTACATCATACAAGTACCAACATAGCAAAGATAAGATTTTTTGTTACAAGATTCATTAAAATCTGTGATGAAGATTGGTGTTTAACCCCCTAAAGGGTTAAGCAATAATCTACTACAAATGGAGTGAGGTATGAAATCAGTTGCGGTTGTCTTAAGTGGATGTGGTGTCTTCGATGGTAGCGAAATTCATGAGTCAGTATTAACTATGCTTTCTTTAGACCGTTTAGGTGTTAAAACGAGCTTTTTTGCACCTGACGTACCACAACTTCATGTTATTAATCATATTAACGGTGAAGAAATGGGGGAAGAACGTAACGTCCTACAGGAATCAGCCCGTATTTCGCGGGGAAAAATTAAGCCTTTATCACAAGCAAATGCAGATGAATTTGATGCCCTGATAATTCCTGGGGGATTTGGTGTTGCGAAGAATTTATGTGACTTTGCCGTTAAGGCAGTTGATTGCGAAATAAATAAGGATTTATTAAGTTTGGTAAGGGCTATGCATCAGCAACATAAACCAATGGGATTTATGTGCATTGCGCCTATTATGTTGCCAAAACTACTTAATAAACCGGTGAAACTAACTGTCGGCAATGATCCTGAAACGGTTGCTCAAGTAGAGGCAATGGGAGGTACGCATATAGTTTGTGAGGTAAATAATGTTGTTGTTGATTTAGAAAGCAAAATCGTGACAACACCAGCCTACATGCTTGCTGAATCTATTTCTCAGGCAGAAGTGGGGATTGATAAACTTGTCAGAAAAGTATTGGAAATGACTGAGTAACTGGATGCGAAATCCTTTTCAATTTTTATGGTACTGGCTTAAAAAAATCGTAATCTCAGTTATTATCTTATGGATAGTTTCTGTTGTTGCATTTTCATTTTTGCCAGTGCCGTTTTCTATGGTTATGGTTGAGCGCCAGATTAGCGCTTGGTTATCAGTTAATTTTTCTTATGTATCTCATTCTGACTGGGTAGGGCAGGGACAAATATCGCCAAATATCGCATTGGCTGTTATTGCTGCGGAAGATCAAAAATTTCCACAGCATTGGGGATTTGACTTTGATGCTATCGAAAGTGTACTTGAACGTAATCAAAATAATTCTGGAAGACTCCGAGGGGCTTCAACGATTTCTCAGCAAACGGCTAAGAATTTATTTTTGTGGGATGGACGTAGCTGGTTAAGAAAAGGGTTGGAAGCCGGGATGACTTTTATCATAGAACTGGGATGGTCAAAAAGTAGAATTCTGACTGTTTACCTTAACATAGCAGAATTTGGTGATGGAATTTTTGGTGTTGAAGAGGCATCCAGGCACTATTTTCATAAATCAGCCAGTAAATTGACGGCATCAGAAGCTGCTTTACTTGCTGCTGTATTGCCTAATCCACACCGCTATAAAGTTAACGCGCCTTCGGCTTATGTTTTACGGCGGCAACAATGGATTTTGCGGCAAATGCGGTTGTTGGGCGGGGTGAGTTATCTGGAGAAAAATGGGTTAATGAAAAATGATTGAGGGAAGAATCGGCAGATTATTCGGTTTAACGTTGGATGATGAAAAGGGTAAAACGCCGGCGCCAAAAAATGACGCGGCCTAATACCTGGATGTTTGACAGATTTATCGTGTCATCATCTTCAATCAATATGTTTAATTCAAATAAGTGAATGCGGTTGTTACCCGCTTAGCACCGTTAGTTTCGCTGGCGATTTTCGCTGCGGCGTTACCTTCTTGTTTAGTCAGAATGCCTAGTAAAAAGACTTCCCCGTTTTCTGTAACGACTTTTATGTTAGAAGATTTAACCGAGTCACTAGCCAAGATTTTTGAGCGTACTTTGGTTGTAATCCAGGTATCTTTAGAAGCAGTACTTAATGCAACCGGTTTCCCCTGACGAATTTCATTGTAAACAGTGTGTGCTCCATCAACCCGCGATGCTATCTGTTTAGCTCGGTCTGAAAGGTTTGAATCTGGGCTTTGACCTGTCAGTAAAACTTTTCCTTGATAGGCGGTGGTAATAATACGGGTTTGCTCTTTGAGTTGCTTATCTTTGTTAAGCGCATTACTGACACGGGCTTCGAGGGTACTATCATCAACTTGTTGACCAATTGTTCGAGGATCGGTTGCTGTTTTAGTCGCTACGGCGGCAGAGCCTACCACGACTGCGCCAATACACCCCTGTAACATCACAGCAGTGCAAATCGTAGCTAATAGGGAGAAAAATCGCATTATTGGCTCCTTAGTCATCCTGATGGGGAAAGAGTGTATTATCGATTAAGTCACATAAGCAGTTAACTGTTAGCATATGAACTTCTTGAATTCTGGCACTACGATGAGATGGAATACGAATCTCTACATCTTGTGGCCCGAGTAAGCCGGCAAGCTCGCCGCCGTCGTAGCCAGTAAGGGCGACAATCGTCATATCGCGGGTTACCGCGGCTTCAACGGCTTTAACAATATCACGGCTATTGCCATGCGTGGAAATCGCTAATAACACATCGCCTGGCTGACCTAATGCCCGTACCTGTTTAGCATAAATTTCATCATGCTGTTTATTGCTTGAAATTGCGGTGATGACCACATTGTCTGCGTTAAGCGACAATGCAGGCAGGCTTGGACGTTCAGTCTCAAACCGGTTGATCATATTGGCGGCAAACCGTTGAGCTGTTGCGGCTGAGCCGCCGTTGCCGCAGCAAAGCATTTTGTTACCATTCAGTAATGATTGAACCATCATCATTGCCGCTCGCGAAATAGCATCAGGTAATGCTTCTGCGGCGGCAATCTGAGTTTGAATACTTTCTGTAAAACAGACTTTAATTCTATCCAGCACGTTTATAACCTACTCAGTATCATTTTAACGAGTGAACTCATTTTGATTGAAGGCATTTTGCAACCATTCAAATTGTTGACCAGTAATAGCACAAATATCAAAGCGACAAGAAGAGGTTTCAAAACATTCTCCCCGTTGAAACAGCCATATTGCGGCAGCGTGTAATAATTTTTTACGCTTGCTATGGGTGACTGTCTCTAGTGCATCTCCATGTTGCCCTGATTTGCGGAAACGGACTTCAATAAAAACCCAAGTTTGCTTGTCTTTCATAATCAGGTCAATTTCACCACCGCGAACTTTCACATTTGTGGCGATAAAAGATAATCCTTGTTTTTGTAAAAACAACTTTGCCTGCGTTTCATAGTGACGTCCTAGCAAATAACTTGTCAGTTTTTTTATTTTCATTCTGAAATGAGTCATTTGAATTGAAATGCCGCTTGGTGACAAGCGGCAAATTACTCAATTAAATAGCCGTGATTTGGCCTTGATGATATTTCATCCATGAGAGCTGTCGGAAAATGGTGCAATTTTCCTGAACGGATAGCACCCCGGAAGCACCATTGAGATGGAAATCACTTTGAAGCTGAACCTGATTGAATTGATTTGCTAATGACCAGGCATCAATACCCATAGCGTAAAGGCGCATCAAGGAGTAATCATTTGCAAATTTACTGGCTGCTTGTTGCATCAGCGGCAGGTTAGCACCGGCGATTAAGGGAATATCACTGAATTGCATTCCTTCCATCTCCAGGCGGAAATCGGGACCGACGCCCGCCTGATTACTACGGGAACTTGCGTAAAGGGCGGGTTTATCGCGGGAGCTGATTGCCATATCGATCATTGTCTTAATCAGCGTCAGTTCATCCAGGGTAGAAACAACATAAACTGCATCCACTGATCCGCCAGTAGAGGCAGGAACGACATTGGTGTTTATCTGAGGGATTTCCAGATCGCCAATGGCGATTGATGTAGGTTGATTGCTTGTGACATTGACGGCTGTTCCTGTCAGGCGAATACCCGTACCTCTATTAATTAATTGTTTCAGTTCGGCGGAAGAGCCAAAGGTTTGTTGCAGAACAGTATGTCCCCCTTGTTTTTGCCATTCCTGTGCAAAGGCTTTGGCAATGCGGTCGCCAAAAGTCCCTCTTGGGACCAAAATCAGAGGATTCTGTTTCTGTTGCTGCCAAATGTGTTCCGCGGCATTTTTCGCTTCATCTTCTGGCGATAAAGAGAAATAGCAGATATTAGGCTGTGGTTGAGCATTATCTAACTCGTTGAGTACTAGCATATTTAATGAAGTATTTGTCTGAACGAGTTTAACCACATCGGGTTTCAGCAACGGTCCGACAACTAAATTCACGCCGTCCTGCTTAGCTTGAATTAATAAGTTTTCCAATGGCTGGCTTGCTGTGTCATAGATTTTGACCTGTTGTGTATTAATCGGCGCATTGGCTATGACAGGAGTTGTCTGAATGGTTGGTGTTGCTGATTCTATGGACACCACTTCGCTGGGGGACATATCAGTAGAAACCACGCCATCTGACGCGCTATCTCTGTCTGTTATAGATAAATTTTCCGGGTTTTCTGTTGGCAATGATGTATTTGGTAAACCGGCTTGAGCATCAAGAAAACCTTGGCGAATGGCTTCGCCGAATACTTTTGCTTGACCACTTAATGGCAGGAACAGAGCAATACGGATATTCGTATCTTGCGGTTGGATGGCTGCTTGTTGTAACTGAGTTGGAAGTGACAGTGCGGCAGGGTTTTGTGGATAACGAATTTTCCAGTCATGGATAGCCGCCTGTAGTTTGTCAGAGTCCTGTTTGTTATCCTGATAGGCACTGAGTAAGTCCAGCCAGCCTTGCAGAATATTTTCATCAGCGTTGATGACTAACCCACGGCGTTCTTGTGGTGAAAGACGGGTCAGCATTTGCCAGGTATCATCAATATTTTTTTGATGAGCCGCACTCTCTTTCATAAGTGATTCCTGAGCGATATAAGCCCGGATAACATCAAGAGAAGGTTCGCCATGAGCGGCATCAATGATGGATTGATAACGGGCGATTTCTGTACTGATTTTGTCCTGAGTTTGCAAAGGTTGTTGCCCCTGTTGGTCAGGCACGGTACATCCTGCGATGATCATAACTGCCAGCATAGCTGAACAGACTAAACCAGTTTTGATACGCACAAAAATTGAGGAAAGCATACTGTATCCAGCGATGTTTTTTTCAAAGATGCTCAATTTTAAATCGGCCATTCGGATGAAACAATGAATCAACCTAATCGAGCAGTGGTTACGACATCCACGCTATATGTTGTGCCAACCCCCATTGGAAACTTGGGTGATATCACTCAGCGTGCGCTTGAAGTTCTTGAGCATGTCGATCTGATTGCTGCCGAAGATACGCGACATACTGGCTTGTTGCTTCAACATTTTGCCATTAATGCGCGCATGTTCGCACTTCATGATCATAATGAACAGCAGAAAGCAGATCAATTAATTACAAAACTTCAACAAGGGCAAAGTATTGCATTAGTCTCTGATGCAGGAACGCCCCTGATTAATGATCCTGGTTATCATCTGGTTCGCCGTTGCCGTGAAGCCGGTATTCATGTTGTCCCGCTTCCAGGGCCTTGTGCGGCGATAACCGCCTTGTCTGCTGCGGGTTTGCCATCAGATCGTTTCTGTTACGAAGGGTTTTTGCCTGCAAAACGTAAGAGCCGAAGTGATACTTTGCGGGCTTTGGAAAAGGAGTCGCGCACATTAATTTTTTATGAATCCACTCATCGTCTGATCGAAAGTTTGGAAGATATGGTTGAAGTGTGGGGGGCTGAGCGTTACGTCGTTTTGGCGCGGGAATTGACAAAGACTTGGGAATCCATTCAGGGGATGCCGGTAGGTGAACTTTTGGCGTGGGTTAAGGAAGATGAAACCCGTCGCCGTGGTGAAATGGTATTGATCGTTGAAGGCTATAAAAAACTGGATGACGATGTTTTGCCTCCAGAGGCATTAAGAACACTGGCGCTTCTTCAACAAGAATTGCCATTGAAAAAAGCGGCTGCATTGGCGGCAGAGATTCATGGTGTGAAGAAAAATGCACTTTATCGTCATGGGTTGGGACAGAATGAAGAATAATGGTAATTGCTGATAAACAAGGCAGATAATCAGTAAACGCCTATACATCGTTAGGTAAACCCCTTATAATCCGCCGCGGAGTTGACTAGACAGTCGCTGCTTTATCATTAATCCTTTGGATGATGGATAGAGGAGAGGAAAGTCCGGGCTCCACAGGGCAGGGTGCCAGATAACGTCTGGGGGGTGAAAGCCCACGACCAGTGCAACAGAGAGCAAACCGCCGATGGCCTACTTAATGTAGGATCAGGTAAGGGTGAAAGGGTGCGGTAAGAGCGCACCGCGCGGCTGGTAACAGTCCGTGGCACGGTAAACTCCACCCGGAGCAAGGCCAAATAGGGGTTCATTAGGTACGGCCCGTATCGAACCCGGGTAGGCTGCTTGAGCCAGTGCGTAAGTGCTGGCCTAGATGAATGACTGTCCACGACAGAACCCGGCTTATCGGTCAACTTCAAAAATTTGGCCCCATTAGATTTGAATCTGATGGGGCTTTCGCTTTTTCAAGCAGCCAGATCAATTAACAGCCCTTGAAATTCAGTATCTGCTTTCAAAACCAGGCGACTTTCTTCATGAATAAAAGCGCCATCTCCGCATTTAATCAAAGTATTATCCTTGGAATTGCCTCTTATTTTTATATTGCCGTTTAGGGATTGCAGATAGGCATTTTTTCCTTTTAATTGCAGATGATGAGATTGATTTTTAGTAAGGAAAATATGATTTACCCACACTTTCTGACGTAATTGCATACTGCCGTCTTCTGCGGTTGGGGAAGCTAGCATAGACAATGGCTGTTCTGGTAACTCCATTCGTTGCAATGGTAAGCTTTCCTGCTGAGGAAAGGCATTCAGCCAAAGCTGCAAGCGCGTCAGTGGTTTGTTAGTACTGGCATTATGTTCACTGTAACTGATGCCTTGACGGGTAGAAAATAGTAAACATTCTCCCTTGCGGGCTCTGATGTAGTTGCCTTCGCTGTCACGGTATTCCGCTTCACCTTGTAGAATAATATTCAATATATCCACATGTGGATAGGATTTCGGTTGGAAAGCGGCTTTGGGGGCGATGACTTCTTGATTGAGTACACGCAGCGCGCCATAACTTAAAAATTTTGGGTCAAAATAGTGACCAAATGAAAATGTATAACGAGCCTGTAGCCAACCATAGTCAGCTTTCCCACATTGTTTTGCTGTTCTATTTATAATCATGATGGCGGTTACCTTAAAAAAACACACACTAAGAATAGTAATTATCTGGACGGCGAAATGTTAGCCAGTTAATCTGGTCACCATATTCAAATTTCCTGATTGAGAAAAATATGAGCAAAGAACGAGCGCTTACACTGGAATCTCTCCGGGTCATGGATGCGATTGACCGGCGGGGAAGTTTTGCTGCGGCGGCTGATGAGCTTGGCCGTGTTCCTTCTGCACTTAGCTATACGATGCAAAAATTAGAAGAGGAGTTGGATGTAGTACTGTTTGACCGTTCGGGTCACAGAACTAAATTCACCAATGTTGGTCGTATGTTGCTTGAGCGTGGACGTCAATTACTTGAAGCTGCTGATAAATTAACCGCTGATGCAGAAGCATTAGCGAGAGGTTGGGAAACTCACATGACAATTGTTTGTGAAGCGTTGGTTCCGGCTTCTTCATTATTCCCGTTAGTGGGCAAACTTGCTCAAAAATCGAATACTCAGCTCTCTTTGTTGACGGAGGTTTTGGCTGGCGCATGGGAGAGGCTGGAAACGGGTCGGGCGGATATTGTTATTGCGCCAGATATGCATTTTCGCGCATCGGCAGAAATTAATTCACGTCAGCTTTACAGCATTACCAATGTTTATGTCGCTAGCCCTGATCATCCTATACATCAAGAACCGGAACCTTTGTCTGATGTCACTAGGGTGAAGTACCGTGGTATTGCTGTAGCAGATACAGCGAGGGAGCGCCCAGTACTGACGGTTCAATTGTTAGATAAGCAACAGCGTTTGACAGTCAGTTCTCTGGAAGATAAACGCCGTGCTCTCTTAGCTGGGCTAGGCGTTGCTACCATGCCTTATCCTATGGTGGAACAAGATATTATTGAGGGCCGTTTGCAGGTGATTAGCTCCGAATACAGTCATGATACCAATGTCATTATGGCATGGCGACGAGACAGTATGGGGGAAGCTAAGTCTTGGTGTTTGCGGGAAATCCCTAAATTGTTTGTTAGCCGGTAAGTAGAAGTGATGTGAACAATCAAATTAGAAGACAGGCTGTAAAAAAACATGATTCGATGATTGCTTAGCGAAGTATGGAATTATGGCGTAACGAATCTAATATTCATAAATAGTGCCAGCCAGTACAGCAGATTGTCTGGTTGGTTGTATCTCATAACACTTGTAAGAAAAGTGAGTTTATTTACTCAGAATTTAATTTCTTTCGTCCCGGAGCATTCGTTAACTGTTCTTGACGGGATTATTATAGAGCATCTTTTCTTTATCAGTGGCAACAAATAGGCCAGGCCATAGTGCATTTTTCTTTGGCAAGAAAGATGCCACTATAGCAACTGCCGACTTTCTGAAAAATTGTATTTATTATTAGTCGAATCCGTCTCCATTTATTATTTTTAGCTGAAATGAGCTTTCACTGCGTTATATTGCTTGATAAGATCATCGGTATTATCATATGTGACAGACCAGCTTCTTAGGAAAATTTGTGTATCATGTTGGGTACTCTGCTTTTTCTGCTTATAATCTTGTATTTTCAGTCTCCACTCTACGCCTAATACTCCAACTCCATCACCTTTATCTTTTGTTGCATCGAAATTTTGTATTAATAGGAATAATTTTGTTCTGAAAAAGGAGTCATAGTTTTGGATATTGTCATTATTAACTGAGCTTAGAAGGTTTGTTAGCGCAGATTCCATATCTCCTTTATCCATAGGTGTGACTAAAGTTTCAGAAGCTCCTTCTGCAATCTGGACAAAGGCTTTTTTTATTGCATCTAAGGTATCGTATTTTTCTTTTGTGGATGGTGGATTATCCACATTTCCAGCAAATGTACTATAATTATCACTTAACCATTTAAAATGCTCCCATTCGCCAATATAAATTAATTGCTCTTTAAGCCCTAAAGCGCTTTCTTCAGGTTGCCAATTAGCGTTGGATGTATGAACGAAATTGCCATTATTATACTCCCCAATTGTAAATGCTTGTGTATTTCCTGTAATTATTTCTTCTCTTACTTCCTCAATATATTGTTCAAGTAAGTTTTCATCGGCAAGTTCACACGATAATCCAATAGCAGTCAATTGTGCTTTTAAATCACTTACAGATAGTTGGTCTGGAGAGCTTTTTGTTAAATTTATCTGTATTTTTTTACCATAAATAGTCATAAATCCTCCGTTATTGATTCTGTAGAAATTAAATATTAATTCAACAGTGCATTATAAATATGTTGATTAATATTAATTCTATTTTTTTAGGCTAGAAATTTATGGTCTATAAATTAATTCAATGCCTCTTAAATTACCAAGCCTTACGCAAACGTTAACTTCTAATCCATTGAGATAAGCGGTGTTAATCATATCATAAAGCCCATAAATACCGTTACCTTCTACAATTCCAGGGCTTAGATATGTATCATACCACTGTCCTTCGACTAATATATTCATGGCGGGCCCATTTCCATTTTGGTTGCTTGTAATATTTATACTGCTTATAGATGTATTAAGGATTAATTCTCCATCGCAAACATCTTTTAATTTTCCGGCTCCAATGGTATAAAACGGCATTAAATAAATTATGGTATAAATAATTGATTTATATTTCATTTTCCTTCCCCATTCGTTTGTTATGTGAAGAATTCTGCGAATTATCTGGCATAAGCATTTCTTGTGAAATGAAAATAGAATCATTCAATTTATAATATTGACTATTATCTTATGTTATTATCCATGTTTTTAATAAATTTTATATTGCTTAAATAATTTTCTAATACACACTGTTATGTGTCAAGCTGTTTTTTTGTTCTGTTTTTTTATGTCGATTGATACTGTTATTTATCATTATAAACACGTGTTGTTATTTTATTTCATTCAACTATCCTGGCTTTTTAATCTTTTCTATAATTTTGAAAAAATTAGCCGTATCTTTAAAGTAGATATTTTTAATATTTATCTCTAATTTTTGTTTTTATAATATAAGAATTATTCCTATTATTGAAATGGTTTTTAATTTAAGTTTATGAGGTTTGTTTTTTATTTTTTCATTAGCTTTGAATATAAGAGTGGATAATTGTAGGAGGAAAGATGTTAATCATAAATTTGAATAATTATATTGTGGTGTGGTTTAATATAATCAATTAATATCGTGTTTTTACTGTTGTTTTATGAAGTTATTATAATTAGTTTTTGCGTTTTTTACTATGTTTTACATGAATTGATTATTGTGATAAAAAATTGGATTGGATAAAGTAACCTTTAAATATATTGAAATTAATTATTGTTATTTATTTAAGTTAGTGCTGTGGATATTAGTTGGATTTACATTGATAAACCTATGTTCTTTATATTAAATTCTTAATAATGTTTTCAAAATATTAATTTGGTTTATTATCGAAAATGGATTTTATTATTTCTCGCCGAAAAGTAAGATGGTTATTTGTTTTGATAAAATAACCATTTTATCAGAGTTACTGTGATTCAATAGAAGTTTGGCTTATTAATTAAAGTAAGCCGAAAGATCTGCGAGATCTTTCGGCTTGCTATTCACTTTCTGAATATCGGATACCGGGCTGATAAAATCCTTGAGAGAAAGTGGGATTTTGATCGTTTCCCCTTTTACCTGAAAACTGTTATTTTTCAGATTTAGAACAATCACAGCAGGATATTACCAGTTTCTCTTCATCAGGCGGTCGATACTGAATTTACCCGGACCTGTGATAGACAATAACAGATAACCTCCACCGATGGTCAGATTTTTGAGAAACATAGTCTGGTTCATGCCTTCAGCAAAATTGCTGTGGAAGAGTATGGCCGTTAAGACACAGAAACCAAAGGTAAATAACGCGGTAGTACGAGTTAAGAAACCCAATAAAACTGCCAGACCACCACCCAATTCAAGTAAGATCGTCAGTGGTAATAGAAAGCTAGGAACACCCATAGCATTCATATATTGTTGAGTATCCGCGTAGGAATCACCTAATTTTCCATAACCTGCAACGATAAACAGAATCGGCATCAAAATGCGGGCTAGTAACAGAGCACTATCTTCAAATTTTTTCATTAACAACTCCTAAGGCACAGAAAAGTAATAATAATTTGTTTGATGATTAACTTTTACCAACCGAAGACAGCACAATTTGTTAATCATTAACGGATGGAATGTATACTAAAGAGAGATGGACTTAGTTGTAAGCAAGGATTATTAACAATTTTATACAAAGTTTTTGAATATAAGCAACCAGAGTGATCATCAACGAGGGATATTATGAAGAATTATTACCATTTTTATTTCAATAGTCGAATGATATAGCGCGACAAATGATAAAATTTCACAGGATGGCGGAGGCTATATAAAGAGATCGCATGGATTGCGGGTCGCAGATAGGGTTTTAATGACAAAAGCTTTTGCCAGCTTTTGTCATAAGGTTCAGTGAAGTTCTTCCAGAGCTGTGTATTGTGGGAAAGTTCAAGTCGTTGTAGCTGGATATTTCTGAGTAGCTGCTGTTTTTTCAGCTTTTTTTCCTGACGTTGTTTACTCATTACTGTAATCTTCCAGCATTTCTCGGTCGATCTTGAGTTGCTCTCGAGTAGCGCTGAGTAATGTTGAACTCCTCGCTTTCCTGATGGTCCATATCAGGCCAATCAGCGCCAGAACGAGTAGTGTGCCGGTGGTACTTGCTAATACGGTAAAACGCCAGTTGGGATCGATAGCCCAAAAAATCATAACAAGTAGACACATGAGGCCGAAAGCGGTGAGCAGTAATGTCAAGCTGGCTATGACTATCAGCTGTATCAAAGTGGCTTTTTCTTTTTCCAACTCTACAACGATGAGTTGCAAACGAGTTTCGACTATCTCGACAACAACAGTGGCAATACGTTGGAGAATATCAAGGACCCCTTTACCGGGGCCTTGAGATTTGGATGAGTTACTCATATTAGCGTTTAGCTAATAATACACCTAATACGGCACCGACCACAGTACCTATACCGATGCTTGTCCATGGCTTATCATGAACATAGAGATCGGCACGGCCCGCCATATCTTTTGTTTTCTTAACAACCATATCGCTGGCATTACCGAGTTTAAAACGAGTATCTTTGATGACTTCCTCTACTTTGTTGCGAAGTTCTTCCAACTCTACTTTGGATTTATCGCCAGAGCTTTTGATCACTTCTTCCAGTGTTTCTGCGAGTGATTTCAGTTCAATGCGTAGATCTTCAGTATTTTTCATCTGTGACATGTAGATTACTCCTCGATGTAAGGTGTGTATATTTGACTTAGTTAGTCGCTTTTCCTGATGCCGGAAAAGACTATCCTTAAATATAGCTTATATTTGGAAAGGTGAATAAAAAACATTAGAGATATTTTACTGTTCTGCTGCAAACGATACATCTATCTACAGCAGGGAGGGAGATGAAGTTTTATTGGAATTAATTACTTTTTTTGAGGGGATTGGCAGGTTTTTTTACGCCACACAACTAACAAACTGCCGCTAAAACCAATAATGAGTAAAACAAGTGGCAGTAATATCAGGAAATTCATTACCAAGTCTTCATACTGACGGAAAATGGGGGTCTTACCAAGTGCATAACCTAAAGAGGTAAGGATCATGACCCACAGGAAGCCACTGAGCCAGTTAAAAAACTGGAAACGGCTGTTTTGTAGACCTGTCAGACCTGCAAGTGTTGGTAGAAGGGTTCTAACAAATGCGAGGAAGCGGCCGAGAAGTAAAGCAGACAGGCCGTGACGATGAAAAAGACTGTAAGCTCTTTGGTGGTAGTAGGCTGGGAGGTGAGAAAGCCAGCCTTGCACTATTTTGGTATTTCCTAGCCATTTTCCCTGTAGATAACCGATCCAGCAACCTAAGCTTGCTCCGGCAGTTAATATTACAATTGTTAGAGGGAAACTCATTGCGCCTTTGGCAATCAATACGCCAACGAGTATAAGCAGGCTGTCTCCTGGTAGGAATGCGGCAGGAAGGAGGCCATTTTCAAGGAAGAGGATCAAAAATAGCATGATATAAATGGCCCATAATAGGGATGGGTTAGCCAGAGTTTCATAATCCTGGTACCAAAGTGCATATATAAGTTCTTTTACTATTTCCATCAGGTGTTCCTAAAATGCCTTTGTTCGTTCATCCTGAAAACATGAGGCTAAACCGATTAAATTACATCCTATTTTACGTTATTTGGCTGGTTTTAATGTCTTTTCATCGTTGAAAAAGGCAAATAAATCAGCCTGCGTCACTGTAACAAAATCAGGGGGGACTAAACAGAAAATTTTGGTGACCAATTGAACGTTCATTAAAATGGGGTAAGAAATGGGTTTATGAGGATAGTTTGCCAGGTTTCTTGATTTAAATGAGTTGCTGTTTGACCTGCCATTTTATTCGCTTATGGTCTACTGACCACTGACCACTGACCACTGACCACTGACCACTGACCACTGACCACTGACCACGAGTCAATATTTTTTCAGTGGTAGATTGATTATTGTATCAATTTGATTTATTTTTCACCACAGCAAAGGGGAGTAACTTCCTTGCCGGTTTATCGTCATTACGATGCAGCAGCATCCGGTAGCCGGGCAACCTTGAATTTATACCTGAAGGTACATTTTCTGTGTTGTAAGTGAGACCTTGCCAGAAGGCGAGGGTTGCTTGCAATACATCCATCTCCACGATGTGGGGAGAAATATAGCAGCGGCTGGCGTCTTCTGAGACTTCAGCCGTTTTTGTTTGTGAGAGAAAGAAAATGAACTCTGTGGGTAATCCTCTGTTATGGGGAAGTTTCGCTGTCTTAATTACGATTATGTTGTTGCTGGATCTATCCTTACAGGGACGCAAAAAAGAGCAAGCAATGTCGTTTTGCCAAGCTGCTGTCTGGAGTGTAATTTGGGTAAGTTTGTCGCTCTTATTTGCATTAGGATTATGGTGGTATTGCAGAGAAACCGTAGGGGAAGCTGTTGCTAATAGTCAGGCAATGGCTTTCCTTACCGGGTATTTACTTGAGAAAGCACTTGCTGTTGATAATGTATTTGTCTGGCTGATGTTATTTAGCTATTTTGCTATTCCGGCAGATTTGCAACGTCGGGTGCTCATTTATGGTGTCTTAGGCGCAATTGTGCTGCGTACCGTGATGATCTTTGCAGGGAGTTGGCTGGTTTCTCAATTTAGTTGGATACTCTATCTGTTCGGCATCTTTCTGCTGATTACCGGCGTTAAGATGGCGTTGGCGAAAGAGGATGATTCCCCGATAGGCGATAAACCTTTTGTCCGTTGGCTAAAAGCGCATATTCGTATCACTGATAATCTTCACGGAGAACGTTTCTTTGTGAAAGAAAAAGGTTTGTTATATGCGACTCCACTAATCTTAGTGCTAATTTTGGTTGAAATTAGCGACGTTATTTTTGCGGTAGACAGTATTCCTGCTATTTTTGCCGTGACTACAGATCCTTTTATTGTTTTGACCTCTAATCTTTTCGCTATTTTAGGATTACGTGCAATGTATTTTTTACTGGCAGGTGTGGCAGAGAAATTTACAATGCTGAAATATGGCTTATCAGTCATTCTAATATTTATCGGTATTAAAATGCTAATAATGGATTTTTATCATATTCCTATGGGGATTTCTCTGGGAACTGTGGCGAGTATTTTGACAATAACAATGATTATTAATGTTTGGGTAAACAAGTACAAAACTAAAGAGATCCAGTAATTAGGTAACTATCTTTTAACAGATAACCATATCTTTCTTGAATGGGAAGATATGGTTTCTTCTTGTCTTAAATTGCTGCGAAATGGTTAAACATAAAAACAAATAATTGTGCTTTGTAAATGTGTAAATTGCCGTTTTGATCACACAAATGTGAATGTATTGTTAATAAGTGCTGGCGAGGTTGTATATTTTAACTATCGCCGCTTTTCACTACTCTTGGCTTCCCTATACTGAGGAAGCAAACACAGAAAAATATAGGCTTAATAGAACTGTTAATAAAATGGATCAGCTATGGAAAAACAAAAACGTGGCTTCGTGTATTACATGGTACAAGGGAGCCTGGTTAAACAAATCTTGGTAGGTTTAATTGCAGGGATACTGTTAGCGTGGTTGACGCCTTCGGTTGCCAAATCAGTCGGTTTGCTTGGGACGTTGTTCGTTGGCGCCTTGAAAGCAGTAGCCCCGGTGTTGGTTTGGATTCTGGTCATGTCTTCTATTGCTAACCATAAAAAAGGTCAGAAAACCAATATTCGTCCAATTCTTATCCTTTATATCTTGGGTACTTTTTTTGCTGCGTTGGTTGCCGTAGTCGGTAGCTTTATGTTCCCGTTACAATTGGTGCTAGCTGTCAATGATGCTCAGATGTCTCCACCTGAAAATATTATGGAGGTGATTAAAGGGGTATTGGTCAATGTCGTTGCTAATCCAGTAAACGCGTTACTGAATGGTAACTATATCGGTATTCTTGCCTGGGCTGTTGGTTTGGGTATCGCCTTGCGTCATGCAACAGATTCAACTAAATCTCTGATTCATGATATGTCTGAAGCGGTTACTCAGATTGTTCGAGTGGTCATTCGTTTGGCGCCGGTTGGTATTTTCGGTCTGGTGTCTTCAACTATTGCAGAAACGGGATTGAGCGCCTTACTGAGATATGTCCAATTGCTGGTTGTATTACTGGGTTGTATGTTGGTTATGGCACTCATTGTAAATCCATTGATTGTTTACTGGAAAATTCGTCGTAATCCTTATCCACTGGTATTTGCTTGCCTGCGTGAAAGTGGCGTAACGGCATTTTTCACTCGCAGTTCGGCAGCCAATATTCCGGTGAATATGGCGATGTGCCGCCGTATGAATCTGCATGAAGATACTTATTCGGTTTCTATCCCATTGGGAGCAACCATTAATATGGAGGGCGCTGCGGTGACTATTACGGTATTGACTCTGGCAGCGGTCAATACGCTTGGTATGTCGGTTGATCTGCCTACTGCATTGTTACTGAGCGTGGTTGCTGCAATTTGTGCCTGTGGCGCTTCTGGTGTGGCAGGAGGGTCCTTATTGTTGATCCCTCTGGCCTGTAGCATGTTTGGGATTTCCAATGAGATGGCTATGCAGGTTGTGGCAGTTGGTTTTATTATCGGCATATTACAAGATTCCGCGGAAACCAGCCTGAACTCTTCTACCGATGTATTGTTCACTGCTGCTGTTTGTCAGGCTGAGGATGAGCGTCTGTCGTCGGATCAGCTAACTTAACGTAATTAATTAAAGTGTTTAGGTTTAAAAAATTGGTTAGAAGAAAGCGTAAAATTTCCGCGCCAGGAATGGCGCGGCTTGAGGATTTACTCTGTTTTTACAACTTGTCTGTGACTGCTATTATTCATCATCAAATTTTAAGACCTAACCGAGTACCTTGATCGATAGCCCGTCGAGCATCCAATTCGGCAGCAACATCTGCCCCACCAATAAGATGCACAGTTTTTCCCGCTTGCTGTAACGGCTGATACAATTCTCTCAGTGGCTCTTGCCCTGCGCAAATAACGATGTTATCTACGGCAAGACAACGCTGTTCCCCATTGCTGCTAATATGTAATCCTTGATCATCTATTTTCAAATATTGCATATTGTTGAGCATTTTCACACCACGCAAGTGTAGATTGGTTCTGTGCACCCAACCTGTTGTTTTACCTAATCCTTCACCCACTTTTGTCGGTTTACGTTGTAATAGATAAATTTTTCGGGGAGAAGGTTTTGGTTTAGGGCCTTCAGGAGATAAGCCACCACGATGCGCCAGATTATGGTCAATACCCCATTTTTCGCTGAAATCGGTGCTATCAAGACTTGTACTTTTTCCTGATTGGCTCAGATATTCTGCGGTATCAAAACCGATACCGCCTGCGCCAATGATAGCGACACGTTGACCGACATTTTTCTTATCCCTTAATACATCTAAGTAGCTCAGTACCTTTTCGTGATGGATACCCTCGATTGTGAGTTGGCGAGGTATGATACCGCTGGCGATAATCACCTCATCAAAATCAGAAAGTGCTTCTGTTGTGGCGGTCTGGTTCAACCGTACATCAACATGATGGATTGCTAACTGACGCTGAAAATAACGTAATGTTTCATGGAATTCTTCTTTACCTGGGATCTGTTTAGCAATATTAAATTGTCCTCCAATCTGTCCGTCACGCTCAAACAGAGTGACGTGATGACCACGACTGGCAGCGGTCACTGCAAATGACAATCCGGCAGGCCCTGAGCCAACAACCGCCAGTTTTTTAGGCATGGAAACAGGCTTAGAGGCCATTTCTGTTTCGTGGCAGGCGCGAGGATTAACTAAACAAGAGGCGATTTCACCGACAAAAATCTGATCCAGACATGCCTGATTACAGCCAATACAAGTGTTAATCTCATCAATTCGCCCCTGTTGGGCTTTCATAACAAATTCAGCATCAGCCAGAAAAGGTCGCGCCATAGAAACCATATCGGCACAACCTTGTGCGAGCACTTGTTCTGCAATGTTGGGATCGTTAATTCTGTTTGTTGTGATCAATGGGATAGAAACTTTCCCCATCAGCTTTTGTGTTACCCAACTGAATCCAGCGCGGGGAACCATAGTGGCAATCGTTGGGATTCGAGCTTCATGCCAGCCGATACCGGTATTGATGATAGATGCTCCTGCTTGCTCAATGGCAACAGCGAGTTGCTCGATTTCCTGCCAATTAGAACCATCCTCGACTAAATCCAACATCGAAAGCCGGTAGATTAGAATAAACTCTCTCCCTGTTGCCTGACGGACTGCTTCAACAATCTCTACGGCAAAACGCATTCGATTTTCGAAACTTCCGCCCCATTTATCCTGGCGGTGGTTGGTACGAGCAGTTAGGAACTGGTTAATCAGATAACCTTCAGAACCCATGATTTCTACGCCATCATAACCGGCTTGTTGTGCCAGTTGAGCACAATGAGCGAAGTCAGCAATAGTTTGCTGAATTTCTTCTTCTGTCATTGCACGAGGCATGAATGGATTAATCGGCGCTTGAATGGCAGTAGGAGCGACAAGGTTTGGTTGATAGCTGTAACGGCCGGTATGTAGGATTTGCATTGCAATTTTTCCACCAGCCTGATGAACTGCGTCTGTAATAACTTTATGGTGAATAAGATCTTTCTCATCTACCAGGAATGCAGTGCCTTTCCCTATAACACCTTGTTTATTTGGCGAAATTCCGCCTGTTACAATCAATGCCACGCCTCCGGCTGCCCGTTCAGCGTAAAAGCGGGCAAGTCTCTGGGAATCGGGATGTTCCTCTAGCCCAGTGTGCATTGATCCCATCAAAATGCGGTTTTTCAGAGTGGTGAACCCCAGGTCTAGAGGGGCGAACAGGTGAGGATAATGGCTCATTGCAATCTCCATCGGGTGTTTGTCAATCATAACCAGATTATTATTGTGTCCTAAACCACCGGTTAAAACCATAAGTGGTCGGATGAGTGTTAGTTCAAATTTAGATGGAATAAAGTTAATTGGGAAAAAAATGTTAAATGAATGTGATGAAGGTCATGAAATCAGGTCCTGTCATAGAGTTAGTGATAAAGAATCAGAATGCAAAAGTTATTGATGTACTCCTTGTTGATTAATTTGTATCAGAAAGGTTAACCAGACCACAATATGGGCCATAATTGATTTTCAGTCGTTCACTTTTCCGAATGATTTGTGGAATAGCTTTGCATTCTTACATAGAGAGAATATGACTAATTCAGTCAGGCGATTTGTTTACCTAGTTTTAGTATTTCTTTCTGAATGATGCGACAGTTGCCGGAAATGTTAAAGGTGCGGTTTTGCTTTAATGGGAGATTAATTTTTCATATATTAACTTGATTCCGGTTTTGACCCCGGAATAGGGTGATCTCTTTTATATCTGACTTAATTTATAGCATTAGTGGTTATTATGAAAAAACAGATGACTGAATGGGTAACTTTGGCAGGAAAAGGGGTGACTTTAGAACCTCTGACACATCAACGGCATGATGAATTTTTACAGGTCATTGAAGAGGGTGAACTGCATAAATTGTGGTATACCAGTGTCCCTTCGCCGGCTGAGCTAGGTAACGAGATTGAACGCCGTTTATTGCTACATGAAAAAGGTACTATGCTGCCTTTTGCTATTGTTGATCATCGAACAGGTAAAGCGGTTGGCATGACCACTTATATGAATATTGATTCTGGTGCTCGCAGGGTAGAAATCGGTTATACCTGGTATGCACGTTCTGTTCAGCGGACACATATTAATACGGAAGTAAAATATCTCTTATTGAAATACGCTTTTGAAGAATTGGGATGTATCGCAGTGGAGTTTCGCACTCATTTTTTTAATCATCAGAGCCGGAAAGCGATAGAGCGACTAGGCGCAAAACTTGATGGGATTCTGCGTAGTCATGCTGTATCTAAAGATGGCAGTATTAGGGATACTTGTGTTTACAGTATTATCAGTTGCGAATGGCCTGCGGTTAAGATGCATCTTGAATGGCAGATGGTTAAACCGAGGTAAGAGCTATCTCAAAATTAGGCCGTCCTGTGAAAGGTAGCGGCCTGATTCTGATTTAATCTGAAGGCAGAGAATCTCTCATTCCATTATCCAGTTCATCCAATAATTGATAACGGCGACGATATTCCGACCGTTTTTTACTGGCTATATCTTCAAGCGGTTTTCTTTCAATGGATAATGGCAGATGGAAATCTTTATTTTTTCCTTTTTCTCCACCTAATGATTCCCAGAAAGAGTCGTAATCAGCGACTAATTTATCTTTCTTTTTATGCCAATAGCGTAGGCTCTTATAGATGTGAGTATCATTGCTGGCTGCCAGAATTTGTTGGCATTCAAAGTGGGCAGCAAGACGGCAAATGGATTCAATGAGTAAGCGTTTGGGAAATAATCCATAACAATCTTTCGTTGCATCGCGGATAATTTCAAGGGTTGCGTCTCCTTTGGAACCTTGTAGCCCACCGATGAACAGTGTTTTTTTACCGGCAATGGTGAGTAATGTGAAAGCGCATCTCGCTAAAGTTTTATGATCTTCTGTTGCAATAAATAGAGCAAGCTCACCTTCTTTATTAAAACAGTCCATAGAATCTAAAAAAATAGTATAAGTTCCACTCTTACCGCTGATAACTGCTAATGGATATGCATTGGAACGAAATATTTTATTAACAATAGACTGATTCAAACCAGTAAATAATAGCTGGTAATGTTCATTTATTGCACGTAACGTCTGCGCTCTATTAAAGTTAATACTTAGATAAGGGCGATGTAATTTAGAAGGCAAACAAGGTTGTTTCTTCAAAATATCCAGATAAAACGGTGTATTAACTATTTGGTTTAATAGTTTTAGTGTCGATATCGGCATCAGAGCGCTGCGTAAGGCAAATTTAGTGCGATTCTGGGCAGAATACCAATGGGGACTTGGGCTGATTTTTTTTCCGACTAAGTCTGTGAACAGTCGAATTCCTGAGTTGGCAGGTTGATACATATATTCCATTTCTTTATCTAGTTCTAAAAAATACTGGAGGGAAGAAGATTTGCAAGCAGTGAGTATACTCCTTTGGTATTAAACAAAACTTCAACGAATGTTTATTTATGTTTTTTTAAGATAAAAAATCAACAGTTGTTTAATGAATGTTTAGTTATCAAGGGGATTTTTTCTTGTTTGTTTACTATTCGTTTAGTTTTTTGTGATGTTTTCTGGTTGTAAAAGCACATCCAAAAAGATGAGAGAAACGGCTATGGCTTTGGTGTGATACCCGAGGTTATGATCTGTATCTGTAGCAAATTTAGCAGGTGAGTATTGATGGTAAATGATTAAGATTGAATATATTCTTTTTTGAATCCGTTTAATTAAAACATTAATAATTATTGTGTTAATTTGTTTTATTTTTTCATTAATGTCAAAATGGAATGGATGAGATATTTTTATATTGTGATTTATATCATATTATTACGAGAAGTTTTCTTATTCTTTTAAAATTAATTTAGTACTTGCAGAATATGGATTATATTTTATTGTTAAGTAAGTTTTATGGTTTTATGTTATTCAATACACACAAAGGCTATTAATAATGGATGAAATACTTGTTCTTGTTGATAAATATGACAATCCCATTGGCTCAGCGGGAAAAGCTGATATTCATCGGAAGGGTATGTTACATCGGGCCTTTTCTATCTTTATTTTTGATAATGAAGGAAATTTACTCCTACAGAAGCGAGCTGCAACCAAATATCATTCAGAGGGACTTTGGACTAATAGCTGTTGTGGTCACCCCAGGGTTGGTGAAGCTTTGGAAGACGCCGCGCACCGGCGTCTTGGCGAAGAGATGGGTTTTGATTGCCCATTGAAAAAGGTTTCGTCATTTATTTATCATGCGAGACTGCCTAATGATTTGATTGAATACGAATATGATCATGTTTTTATCGGGCGGTTTGATAAAGAACCGATAATTAACTCCGATGAGGTGTCCGATTACAAATGGGTTAATTCACTGAAATTGAGGGAGCTAATTAATAATACCCCTGATGTGTATACGGTTTGGTTCAAAAAAATCATTGATGGCCTTTCGTATCAAGATATTGAGGAGTGGCAAAGACAGATCTGATAATAGTGTAATTTATTAGTAGCCACGGCATTGAATTAATTAGATATGAATATTTTATTGAGATTTACCAAGACGCCGCAAATCCTGACAACTTAGGGGGGCGACGCTTTTAAAGACTTTTAATAAGGAAAAGCTCATGAGTAGCTTTAATAATGTGTTTTGCACTGATGTTGAGCCTGTCCCGCCCTATCACATCATCCGAGGGGAAACTACCAACGATTACGAAGGTAAAGTGATACAAGCTTATTGCGAAGATCCAGAACGCTGGCGTAAGGTGATTGGTGATACGCTGTTATTCCAGTTTGGTGTTTACGATGATCCAGCTTCAAAACCGCCAATTTCATTGGATGAGTCAGGTATTCGTTATTTTGATCGTCAATTGCTTTTAGCTGGTTTGGAAACAAAAGTTGAGCGACCAGCGGTTCGACGTGTCTTAGATGTTGGTTGTGGTTGGGGTTATATCCTGAAATATTTGGCTGAGCGTTTTCCTGAATGCAAACGTTTGGATGGCGTAAATATCAGCGAGCAGCAGTTGCGGTATTGTGCTGAATTTCACGCACAACATGGACTTTCTGAGCGTATCAATCTGTATCTGTGCAATGCACAGGATATTGATCGCTTACCTGATCCACAAGAGCTTTATGATCTGGTGATTATCCGTGGTGTCATTTCGCATTTTCCGAATTCGTTGTATGAAAAGGCCATGAATGGATTGTTCAAACGGATGAGCGCTGGTGGTCAGGTGATTATTTCTGACAACCTCTATAATGTGGCGTTGGATAGCTATAAATCGGATATTCCTGACATCATTGATCGCTTAGCTTGTGCTAACCGAAAAACACCTGGCTATTTCAGACAAGTGTTGGAAGAAAGTGGCTTTATTATCAAAGATATGAGGGTGTTGCCATCTAATATTGATGTTGTGCATTGGTTGTTGGATGTTAAGGCCAATATCGAACGAAGCTTTCCTGAAGGTGTTAGTGGTCCTCTGGAAGAGTTGAGAGTACTGGCTGAAAACTTTTCGGTAGCTCTGGTGAAAAACTATGCATCGACTTATAGTGTTATTGCACAGAAAAATTAGCAAACAGCTTTGTTTTCTTGGGTTAAGAGTAAAGCTGTTAAGAAAATCTTTGTCGCCGTTTTGTTGTTACTGACCGTTGGAAATGGAAAAGCCACTTTTTGCGGAGTAGCCTCATCAGATCGCGCTAGCATTGATGACGCGATAGAAATCGCCAACTGAAAATGAAAAGTTTTCAATAAATTTCAGTTTTTGGGCCTTACACATCTGTGGTTTGGGTGGGCAGCCAGCAAATCAACGTCATGACCTTGATGTTAGAGACGCTGGATGTGGTTAAGGAATTAGTTGAACTGACCGCCGCGCATACGCACGACAACACAGGCACGCCAGAGAACGCCAGCGCAATAAGGAATACGGCCTATAAATCGGCCGGGTTGAAACAGAAATATTTGCCGGTGATTGGGTGAATATCATGCCATTTGTGTTAGATTTTTACGCTATGCTATAGGTTGATAACACCTTTTTTAAGGTGTAGACTGATTGTGTTAGCAGGAGAATGTCGCGCTAAAACCGAGGCTACCAATCTCGTATAGCACAAAGACAAACCGCCCTATCCAAGGGTAAAAATAAAAAACCAACCTCACCAGTTGGTTTTTTATTTTTATCTACTCATCGTTTTAATTGATTGAATCATCTGAAAATAAACCTATAATCAACGGCTGTTAGTTTGGGGTAGCGTTCTGGCTTGTGTATCTCTGACGCAAGTTTTCGTAAGTCCTGGCTGAGTACAGGTGGTGCTGATTCAGTGCCTCGGCCAGAGCGCGATATTCTCCTGCTAACACAGATGAAGGCCAGCCGGACAGGCAGCGTAAAGGCAATGGCTGGTTAAGTCGTGCTCCTAACTGGAGCAAACGGGTGAAAGCAGGTGAAAGCATTTATTGACACTGCTATCATCGTTCTCAAAGCGTTAATCGCGCTTTTAGAGCTGATCCGTGCATTTCTGAAATAAATAACGGAAACGTAGCTAAGGCCATCGGGGTAACCTCCCGGCGGCCTTTAACATTTACCGCTTTTGATCAAGCCGCTGTGCTTTATAATTTTTACCCTTCATAAAAAGCAACCAGATGTATGTAGCGTCATTCATCAACCTACTAAGCTACTCTTGTTTAAGTGGCCTAATATACTGATCTAACAGTTTAAACTTGGTAATCCCTACTGGAAACCCGTGCTTAAGCGATTATTGCTCCGGTAGTATGGGATTAGTTGAGCTGACCGCCGCGCATACGCACCACAACACAGGATCGCCGGAGAATGCCAGTGCCATTAGGAACATAGTCTATAAATCGGAGGGGAGGAAACAGAAATATTTGTCAGTGATTGGTTAACTTTTAATCTTCTTGTTTTGTTTGTTTTATAGTCATGTTATAGGTTGATATTTCCGGTTCTAGGCATTAGAATTCTTATGTTAGTTGAAGTGGATCGCGCTCGGGCTGAGGCTACCAACCCGGTTAAGAGTACAAAAATAGAGGTCCTGCTTTAAAGATAAAAACAAAAAACCAGCCTCACCAGCTGGTTTTTTGTTTTTATCTATCTATTAATTCATTGAATCATATCTAAATAAACTTATAATCAACGGCTGTTAGTTGAGGAGCGTTTTGGCCTGTGTATCTCTTACGCAAGTTTTCGTAAGTCCTGGCTGAATACAGGTGGTGCTGATTCAGAGCCTCGGTCGGAGCGCGATCCACTTCAACTAACATTGATGAGAACCGGCCGGACAGGCAATGTAAAGGCAATGGCTGGTTAAGTCGTGCTCTTAACAGGAGCAAACGGGTGAAAGCATTTATTGATACTGCTATCATCGTTCTCAAAGCGTTAATCGCGCTTTTAGAGCTGATCCGTGCATTTCTGAAATAGATAACGGAAACGTAGCTAAGGCCATCGGGGTAACCTCCCGGTGGCCTTTAACATTTACCGCTTTTGATCAAGCCGCTGTGCTTTATAATTTCTACCCTTCATAAAAAGCAACCAGATGCATGTAGCGTCATTCATTCATAAACCTGCTAAGCTACTCTTGTTTAAGTAGCCCAATATACTGATCTAACAGCTTAAATTTGGTAATCCCTACTGGAAACCCGTGCTCAAGCGATTATTGCTCCGGTAGCATGGGAGGATAGCTAGCAGATTAGTGTAGTTTACCGTGAGTCATATACGTAATAACACTGGAACGCCTTTTTAAATGCGGTATCAATCAACGCTGCGGGTTCGTATTCTGATGGTCTGAAACACAATTATCTCGCCCACAACATACGGGCTTTTTTACACCTTCATAGAGCTTGAATACAATTCTGATATTAAAGAATGGGCAATGAGTGTAATAAGAAACTGATAATTCAGAGTACTGTATTAGTTTAATGGTTTAAACGTTGTCGTTACTTTTTCGGATATAGAAATAACTTATGTGATATCAGAATTGTTTGGTAAATCATTTCGAACAGTTCGTTTGATAGGCAGCTCATTTTCATCAAAATACCGACTAGGCCATATCTCAGCAGGGGTTACACCAATTTCCTGAGCGATCAACAATTCCCCTTTAGGCCAGGGTCGCGTTAAAGCATTGGCTAATGTTGAAGAGTTTAAACCGTGCTCTCTGGACAATGATGCCAGCGTCTTATTTTTCTTACGTATCGCAGCGATAATATCGGCGGTATGCCAGTCTTTTTTCATATTCCTGCTTACCTCTTTGGTGGTGGCGATTCAAACAGGGTTCGCAGTACCGGAGAACATCCAATTCGACGAGGCTATAGCCTCCTCTGCCTGCACGTTTTGGATCAAAAAATTTTTTCAGTTTTAAAATCCTACGAATCGAACGGCCAAACCGTGCCAGCACTGGCATTGTGAGAGAAGCAGCAAACTGAAATGATTGAAAAGATTTTCAGGAAATTCCAGTTTTTGGATCAAAAGAGGATCACGGAAAAACATTCAATGCATTGATATTAAATAAAAAATTATATTTTGCGTAAAAAATAAAATCACGATGGAAAGCCGTGCTTTATCATAGAAATCAGATAGAGCGCGGCTTTACAGGATATACAGAACTGAAATTATTTTCTCCTTTTGCATTACGACAAGGAGAAAATGAAAGTATTAAAGTGTGCTTAATTCATTAATAAGCGCAGGATTACGTTCAAGCATCTTAAGTAGTTTCAGTGATGAACCAGAAGGAATGCGGCGGTGTTGTTCCCAGCTTTGAATTAGGGATGCAGAAACGCCAACAGCTTCAGCAAATTCACTTTGCTTTAACCCAAAGGTTTCGCGTAGGTTTTTTACATCAGGCAGACGATGGCGATGAATATTTTCAGCAGGAACAGAAAGCTCTCCTTTTTCAATCGCTACCATCTGATTCATGCTTTCAACCAGATCGTCAAAAAGTTTTTTGTCCATAGTTTCTCCACTGTATGAACATTACCGCGTATCTACGCGGCGTTGATTATTGCAATTTACTACTGATGGCTTTAAGTACTTCTTTTTCTTTTGGGGTTAAGTCATCTTTTTTATTTTTAGGGTAAATCAAAAGGAGATAGAGCCTTCCAGTTTTGGTTATGGTGTAGTAGATAATTCTTACTCCGCCACGTTTCCCTATTCTTTCTCGCTGCCAACGAATCTTTTTACATCCTCCAGTAGCGCTGATGGTACTACCCTGTTCGTGATTCTTTAGTAAGTGCTCCTGTAATAGCCTAAATTCATCATCGGTTAACAGTTCTGCTCGTTCCCTACTAAATACGGGAGTTTCGATAAAGACCAGATACTCCATAAAAAACATCCTTGCCTATAGATGGAAATATGGTATTCGTACACGGTACGATAATCAAGATCAAATCGTACTGGGGACTAGATCCTAATGCACATGGAAAATTGTAGTTGACCTCCCGTTCTAGGCGCGAGGACTCAAAACCTCTTACAAGCGGATACAGCCAACCCCGTCAGTGTTGGATTTTTTATGCTTAAATTTTAATGGTAGCTATTTGGCTATCATCTTTCCCCGATTCAATGTCGGGAGGGCGACTAATATAACTCCCGTAAGGGGAATACGTCCGCGGTGCTTGCAGCCGTTTTGAGCCTCCCGACGCCATATACTTACATGGCGCTTCAAACTCTCAAAGAAAATGCAAGGAGTCAGTAATGGCTAGTCTATCCGTAACACCATTCATTTTTGAAAATCAGCAAGTACGTACATTAGTTAAAAATGGCGATCCTTGGTTTGTTGCTGAGGATATTTGTAATGTCTTAAATCTGAGCAATCCGTAAGGCATTAGATGAAGAAGAACGGTATAAGTTAAACTTAGGGCGTCAAGGTAAGGTCAACATTATCAATGAATCAGGAATGTATACTTTGATGCTCCGTTGTCGTGACGCTAACGGCACTACACCGCACCCGCCTGCACGTTTTGGATCAAAAAATTTTTTCAGTTTTAAAATCCTACAAGTCAAACTGCCAAACCGCACCAGAACTGGCGGTGTGAGAGAAATCACAAACTGAAAGGTTTGAAAAGATTTTCAGGAAATTTCAGTTTTTGGATCAAGAGCGGATCACAGAGATAAATTCAATATCATGATAATAAAGAGAAAATTCTATTTTACGTGAGAAGTAAGATCACATAGTAAGGCTACAACGAGCAGTAATGACAAGGTCTTGCAGTCATTTGGAAACTGAAATTAATAGAATTGGTAAATTTATTTTTACTGCCTGAAATTTTTTTTATTTGGCTCCATTGCGAGTAGAAATAAGGCACAAAAAAGAATAGGAGCGGAGACCGTTCGAAAATCTCGTGCGACACTTTGCTATAGGCATAAAAAAACCACTCGTTGTTGAGTGGTCTATCTATCTGTTTTCACAGATAAAATCTGGTGGCCCCTACTGGACTTGAACCAGTGACCAAGCGATTATGAGTCGCCTGCTCTGACCAACTGAGCTAAGGGGCCGTTGGATGGGAGGGATTATACGTACAGTTTTGCTCGCGGTCTAGCTTTGTAAATCTATATGATCGTTTTATGTGCAAAATTGCATTTTTAGTCAGTAGTGAGAATAGGGAGCGATATATACTAGTTGTTTTTATAGCCCATTTGACGTTTTTATCCGTCACCTGGATTTATTTTTTATAAGCATTTTTGCGTCATCTGGTTATATTATTATTCCGATGAAGGTCTATTTTATACGTGATTATTTTAATGATAATCATATCCCTTTCATTTCTCTTTAATCATCAAATGGAAAACACTTTTTTATTTATCGTCTGGAGAGAATATTAATTAAGCTATATATCAGAAGAGTTTGTAATGAGATTTCCGATATAAAAGACAAAAGCGTCTACCGGAGCAGACGCTTTTCAGTCAGAATGAATAAAATTTCTGATTATTCATCAAGGAAGCTACGTAGAACTTCGGAACGGCTTGGATGACGCAGTTTACGTAGTGCTTTCGCCTCGATCTGGCGGATACGTTCACGGGTAACGTCAAACTGTTTACCGACTTCTTCCAACGTATGGTCAGTATTCATATCAATACCAAAACGCATACGCAGTACTTTTGCTTCACGCGCGGTCAAGCCCGCTAAAACATCGTGGGTTGCTGAACGCAGGCTTTCTGAGGTTGCAGAATCCAGAGGCAGTTCCAGCGTAGTATCTTCAATAAAATCACCTAAATGTGAATCTTCATCATCACCAATTGGCGTTTCCATTGAGATAGGCTCTTTGGCGATTTTCAGTACTTTACGGATCTTATCTTCCGGCATTAACATACGTTCTGCCAGCTCTTCCGGTGTTGGTTCGCGCCCCATTTCCTGCAACATTTGGCGGGAAATACGATTGAGTTTGTTGATTGTCTCAATCATATGAACGGGTATACGAATGGTACGAGCTTGGTCGGCAATTGAACGTGTAATTGCCTGACGTATCCACCACGTAGCGTAAGTTGAGAACTTATAACCACGACGATATTCAAATTTATCAACCGCTTTCATCAGGCCGATGTTGCCTTCCTGGATCAGATCCAAGAATTGCAGGCCACGGTTGGTGTATTTTTTGGCAATTGAAATAACCAAACGTAAGTTGGCTTCAACCATCTCTTTTTTCGCTCGGCGGGCTTTTGCTTCACCGATGGACATGCGACGGTTGATATCTTTCACTTGTTCAATGGTTAAACCAGTTTCTTCCTCAATCTGACGAAGTTTTTGCAGGCTGCGCTGTACTTCTTCTTCCACCTCAAGTAGTTTTTCAGACCACGGTTTGTTCATTGCTTTTGCAGCAGTAAACCAAATGTCGCTGGTTTCATTGCCGGAGAACAAAGTGATGAAGTTCTTTTTCGGCATTTTGCACTGTTCAACACACATTTTCATGATTTGGCGTTCTTGAAGACGAACGCGATCCATCATAGAACGCATGTTATTGACCAGATAGTCAAACTGCTTTGGTACCAGACGGAACTGTTTGAAAACTTCTGAAAGTTTTAAAATCTCGGCCGCAGTATTTGGATGGTTGCGACCGTTTTCCTTTATTTCCTGACGGGTGATGTCATACTGTTGTCGCAGTTCTTGGAATTTCTGGCGCGCTAATTCTGGATCGATGCTGTTGTCATCATCACCATCGTCATCACTGTCTTCATCATCATCGTCTTCGTCATCATCAAGTTCTTCCTGTGGAAGCTCAGAACCAACGTGAGTGGCAGTAGGCGCAAGTTCTTCTTCTGCGTTCGGGTCAACGAAACCAGTGATAAGATCTGACAGGCGAGCCTCACCTGCTTCCACACGGTCATATTGTTCCAGTAAATAGGTGATTGCTTCAGGGTATTCAGCAACAGAGCACTGTACCTGATTGATGCCATCTTCAATGCGTTTAGCAATGTCAATTTCACCTTCCCGGGTCAATAACTCAACGGTACCCATTTCACGCATGTACATACGTACCGGGTCGGTGGTGCGACCGATTTCAGATTCAACACTAGACAGGACTTGCGCAGCAGCTTCCACAGCGTCTTCATCTGTGTCGTTAGCGGTTTCTGCTAGCATCAGATCATCGGCATCAGGTGCTTCTTCCATTACCTGAATGCCCATGTCATTGATCATCTGGATGATATCTTCGATCTGATCGGAATCGACGATATCTTCCGGCAGATGGTCATTGACCTCAGCATAGGTCAGATAGCCTTGCTCCTTACCACGGGTGACAAGTAGCTTTAGCTGTGACTGCGGGTTTTGCTCCATAAGACGGTATCCACACTTCAGAGTATTTGGGTTGGTGTCGGTCGGCGAAACTAATCTGCCAACAATAACTTTTAAGGGCGTTTTCGTTATATTGCCGCTGCCCACTTATAGCGGCAAAATGTAGGGTTATTTCCCTACCTAATGCGGCATTTAAGCCGTGAATTCAGTGTTTACTTTCTGGCACGGGATTCGTTAATCAAGCGAACTTCTTCGCGCTCTTCCGGTGTCAGGCCTTCGGTTCTTGCCCTGGCGATAAGAATGTTTAAACGTTCTTCTAACGCTGAATCAACGAGATGATCCAATGCGTCACGAAATGTATTTTCTGCTATTTCTTCTACTTGTATATCGTTCCATGTAGCTAATTTTTCAAGTTGTTTACTAAATTTATTATCACGATATTGCTCTAGCAGTTGTCCAGTTGTCAGCCCTGGCTGAGTAAGACAAACCTCCACAAGCTCCATAAATAACGGTAAGCCTGCGATTTTGGCCTGCATAATTCCCTGTAGGGGAACTAAAGCGGCTAAGTGTGGGTTTTGTACCAACAGTCCTATAAGTATACGCATAGTTGTCGGTTTTAGCTGCGGCATCTGATAATTATTCCCACTTTCCAGACGCTGCGGTAATAAACGCTCCAACTGTACTGCATCAGGAATGCCTATCATATTGCCAAGTTCTTGTCTCATATAGAGACGCAAAGTTTCTCCAGGAATCTGGTTAATCAATGGAACAGAAAGTGAACTGAGCTTTGTTTTGCCTTCAGGATTACTCAAGTCAACTTGCGGCAGTAATGATTCGAACAGAAATTCAGACAATGTATGAGACTGTTCCGTTCTTTGTTCAAATGCTTTTCGGCCTTCCTTACGGACTAGTGAATCAGGATCTTCGCCATCAGGCAAAAACATAAAACGTAACTGCCTACCATCATTCAGATAAGGTAGCGCTGTTTCCAATGCTCGCCATGCTGCATCACGCCCGGCTCTGTCGCCATCGTAACAGCAGATGACGTTATCAGTAGCGCGGAAAAGTAATTGAATATGTTCCGATGTAGTGGAAGTACCTAGTGAGGCAACAGCATAATCAATACCAAACTGCGCCAGTGCTACCACATCCATATAACCTTCAACCACTAATAACCGTGAAAGGTCACTGTGATTTTGTTGTGCTTCATAGAGGCCGTATAGCTGACGGCCTTTATGGAAAATTTCAGTCTCTGGTGAGTTGAGATATTTTGGGAGCGCATCTCCCAAAACACGTCCACCAAAGGCAATCACGCGCCCTCTGCGGTCACGGATTGGAAACATTATTCGTTCGCGGAAGCGGTCATAGGTACGGCCATTATCATTTGCGACCAACATCCCTGCGTCATTTAACTGTCGACGATCTTCCGCATTATGGGCAAACCGCTTCAAGGTGTTATCCCAACCAGCGGGGGCGAAACCAATCGAGAAACGGTGAATAATTTCTTCACTAAGCCCCCGTTGAACCAGATATTGCCGGGCTGGTTGTGCAGCGGAGGTATTTAATGCATTTTGATAGAAGCTGTTGAGCTTATCCATCAGTTGATAAAGATTTTGTCTTTGGTGACGTTCTATCTGACTGCTGCCGGAACCTGCTTCATAAGGGACTTCCAGGCCATGCATAGAAGCCAATTCTTCGATGGATTCGACAAATTCTAGTCTGTCGTAATTCATCAGAAAATCGATGGCGTTACCGTGAGCGCCGCAACCAAAACAATGATAAAACTGTTTATCGCCATTAACCGTAAACGAGGGTGTCTTTTCGTTATGAAACGGACAGCACGCGTGGTGATTTTTACCTTGCTTTTTAAGCGGCACACGAACATCGATCAGATCGATGATATCGGTACGAGCTAATAAATCATTGATAAATGCGCGCGGAATTCGTCCAGCCATAAGCCCTTTTTACGCCTGTTGATGAACGACAATAAGCCGCGCTCCCTTTCGGAAAGCACGGCCTTTATCTGCAACTACTGTTGTCTGCAAATTCAATCACTATGCGGATCAACCGCAAGGATTAGTACAGACGAGTGCGGCGTGCGTTTTCACGAGCCAGCTTCTTAGCGTGACGTTTTACAGCAGAAGCTTTAGCGCGTTTACGTTCAGTCGTTGGTTTTTCATAGAATTCACGACGGCGAACTTCTGCTAATACACCTGCTTTTTCGCAGGAACGCTTAAAGCGACGCAATGCTACGTCGAATGGCTCGTTTTCACGTACTTTAATTACCGGCATGTGCCTCTCACCTCAATAGAAATCGGTCTTGCTGGCGTGGGATGCCAGCCATCTTAAAATGGTGCGGAATTTTACTTCAATGAACACGGCTTTGTAAAGCGCCGCAGCAAATTGAAACAACAACATCACGACGGCGATCTGCAAATCAGTTCCGTAATATTGACGATAACCACACAGGAGTTTTACGTAGGAGGGTGATTATAGACTAAACAGCCAAAATAGTCAGCATGTAAGCCGCGCAAATTATCTTATTAATGATAAACTGGCCCTCTTCCGTGGAATATAGGTAGTGTAATGCGAGTTTTAGGTATAGAAACGTCCTGCGATGAAACCGGGATCGCAATTTATGACGACAAAGCCGGTTTATTGGCAAATCAATTATACAGTCAGATTAAACTGCATGCTGATTACGGTGGAGTCGTGCCTGAATTGGCTTCACGTGACCATATCCGCAAAACAGTACCCTTGATTCAAGCTGCTTTGAAAGAGGCTGGATTAACCCGTAAAGATATTGATGCGGTGGCTTATACAGCAGGTCCTGGTTTGGTTGGCGCGTTGCTGGTGGGGGCGACGATTGGCCGTTCTCTGGCGTTTGCCTGGGATGTTCCTGCGATTCCTGTTCATCATATGGAAGGGCATTTACTCGCTCCGATGTTGGAAGATAACAGTCCTGAATTCCCATTTGTGGCTCTGCTGGTGTCTGGTGGTCATACACAGCTCATTAGTGTAACGGGTATTGGTAAGTATGAGCTGCTTGGTGAATCAATAGATGATGCCGCTGGTGAAGCGTTTGATAAAACAGCTAAGCTACTGGGATTGGATTATCCCGGGGGGCCGGTCCTCTCCAGGATGGCTCAAAAAGGAGAAGCTGGGCGTTTTGTATTTCCTCGCCCGATGACAGATCGTCCTGGGCTGGATTTCAGTTTTTCAGGATTGAAAACTTTTGCTTCCAATACTATTCGTAGCAACAGCGATGATGAGCAGACCAGAGCGGATATTGCCCGTGCTTTTGAAGATGCGGTAGTTGATACATTAGCGATTAAATGCAAAAGAGCGCTTGAACAGACCGGATTCAAGCGATTGGTAATGGCTGGTGGTGTCAGCGCCAACCGAACATTGCGCACCAAGATGGAAGAGGTCATGGCAAAATTGGGTGGCGAAGTATTTTATGCGCGCCCTGAATTCTGTACAGATAATGGCGCCATGATTGCGCTTGCCGGCATGATTCGCCTAAAAGGGGAGGTGAGTGACTCACTTGGCGTGACAGTCAAAGCCCGCTGGCCATTGTCGGAATTACCCGCATTATAAATCTTCTTAATATAATAAAAATAAAAGACCAGTAACTCAATGAGTTGCTGGTTTTTATCCGATTCTATTATAAATCTTCTTTATCTTTGCTCTTTTTCTGTTTGGTTTTTTTCTTTTTCGGTCATCTCTTTTTTCTTTTTGAATTTGTTCCAAATACGACTTTCCTGGCCGCGCCACAGACGCTGGATATTATCATGGTGACGTAGTAACACCAGACAGCAGAGCATGGCGACGGGGAAAGTAAATTCAGGTTTAAACCACCAGACATAGAACGGCGCTATCAAGGCACTGATAATTGCCCCTAAAGAGGAATAGCCGCTTAGTAATATAGTTAGCAGCCAGGTACCCATCATCAAACCTGTTAGATCCCAACCGATTACCGCGATAGCTCCAAAAGCAGTTGCGACACCCTTACCGCCTTTAAATTGGAAAAAGATCGGGTAAATATGACCGAGACAAGCTGCCATTGCTGTAATCCCTAAATAGAAAGGGGGAACATAGAGTTGATAAGCCAACCAGACCGGGATCATCCCTTTTAGAACATCACAAATTAGTACTATTGCCGCGGTACTGCGGCCGCCAATTCGCAGTACATTTGTCGCTCCTGGGTTGCCTGAGCCATGTTGACGAGGATCAGGTAGCCCAGCCAGACGGCAAATAAGTATTGCGCTGGAGATTGAACCGCAAAGATACGCGAAGATGATCATACTAAGCGCGATAGCACTCATAATGTCTCCCCAATAATAATGGTCGTTTTCTTAGCCTAGTCATGGATAATACGCATATTTAGTCGGAAGTGGTATCCGACAAATTGAAAAACAGGAAAATGACGTGATGGATATCGTATTTATTGAGGAGTTAGTCGTTATTACTACAATTGGTGTTTACGACTGGGAACAGACCATTAAACAGAAGTTAGTGTTCGATATCGAAATGGGATGGGATAATGAACGTGCATCTTCCAGTGATGATGTCGAATATTGTCTGGATTATGCCAAAGTTAGCGAATCGATCATCAATCATGTAGAAAATCAGAATTTTGCTCTGGTTGAAAGAGTGGCTGAAGAGGTAGCGGCTCTGCTGTTAAAACGTTTTAATTCGCCGTGGGTACGGATAAAAGTCAGTAAACCGGGTGCTGTCGCGCAGGCTCGTCAAGTTGGTGTTATTATTGAAAGAAAAAAATAATCTGATCAGTAGTGAATTCGGCTGCCATATTATTGTCATTGTTCTTACATAGACTGGCATGCAGTGGTGCCAGGCTTGATAATTATGTCAATTGATTAATGACAATGGGAATAATGGTAGCTGAATTTATTCCATGCTACTTGTTTCGGATATTTATTTATGGGCGATCTTTCTATATGACTGACCTTTCTACCTTGTTTCATGCAGCTATTCTTGGTGTTGTTGAAGGGCTAACTGAATTTCTTCCTGTTTCCTCTACCGGCCATATGATTATCGTTGGCCATATGTTGGGATTTACCGGCGATAAAGCTGAAACATTTGAAGTTATTATCCAGCTAGGATCTATCCTTGCTGTGGTAGCGGTGTTTTGGCGTCGTTTGTTTGGGCTCATTGGCATCCACTTTGGTGAAGTTCCCCACGAAGGTAAAACCAATGGCAAACTGAAATTGAGCCATATTATTTTGGCAATGTTACCTGCGGTAACGCTTGGGTTGTTATTCCACGATGTCATCAAGTCGTTGTTTAATCCACAAAGTGTGATGTACGCTTTGGTTATTGGTGGTGTGTTGCTGATCACAGCAGAAATCTTGAAACCTAGAACACCGAGAGCAGAAGGGCTGGATGATATTACTTATCGTCAGGCTTTTATGATTGGCTGTTTTCAGTGTCTGGCGCTGTGGCCGGGATTTTCCCGTTCAGGCGCGACAATTTCTGGTGGAATGCTGATGGGAGTTAATCGTTATACTGCATCAGAATTCTCGTTTATTCTGGCTGTACCGATGATGATGGGGGCAAGTGGATTAGATTTATATAAGAGCCTGCACTTTTTGAGCGCTTCTGATATCCCAATGTTTGCTGTTGGTTTTATTACTGCATTTGTTGTCGCGTTAGTCGCCATTAAAACTTTTCTGGCATTGATTAAGCGTATATCTTTTATCCCATTTGCTATCTACCGCTTTATTGTGGCTGCTGCTGTTTACTGGGTATTTATGTAGTGAATGGTTCCCCTGATATCAATTTAATTCGAATATTGCCCAATGTTTGATATCAGGGGATGTTTCAGGTAACAGTATTGTTTTGAACTGTATTGCCTTGAACTATATTGTCTTGTTGTTTCCATTCCGCCAATGCGTGCTGACGTTGACGTCGTAACTCATGACCAATGTCAGCACCGCGTAATCCACTGTCTACAATGTTTTTCACTTGCACCTGACTAGCAACTTTGAATGCCTGTCGCAGATAATCACCTTGTGGATATGGCGTATCTTCAAAACCAGTACGACCCCGTGCATCGGCTTCACTGATGGTAATCAAGTGTTCTATTCGTTGAGGTTTACGCCATGCATCAACGGCATCAAACAACTTAAGTAATGTTTTTGGCCGCAGTTGAGCGACGGTATGCACTAAATCATGATATTGAGCAGCCAGTTTTGCCAAATCACGGGCGGAATTAGGAACGCGCAGACGTTGGCACAATTGAGCAACTAACCTAACGCCGGCTGGCCCATGTCCATAATGGTGAGGCCACTGTTCTGGCGGAGTCAGCCCTTTACCAAGATCATGGCATAGAGCAGCAAAACGGCTATCGACTTCATCTGTTAATTCAGTCGCTACTTTCAGCACCATTAACGTATGAATACCGGTATCAATCTCAGGATGCCACTTCTCTGGCGCGGGAACGCCAAACAAATTATCAATTTCAGGAAACAATACTGCCAATGCGCCACAATCACGTAAAACCTGAAAAAAGACCTGAGGGGAATGGGTGGTAAGCGCTTTTTCGGTCTCTTTCCAGACACGTTCTGGTGTGAGTGCTGATAGCTCGCCGTTAATTGCCATATTTGACATTAATGCCTGTGTTTCTGGCGCGATGGTAAACCCTAAATGGGCGAAACGAGCGGCGAAACGAGCCACTCGTAATACCCTTAGCGGATCTTCAAAGAAAGCATCAGAAACATGGCGTAGGATGCGATTGTTTAAATCATCAACACCATGATAAGGATCGACAAGTTCACCTGCGGGGGTTTGAGCGATCGCATTAATTGTCAGATCACGGCGCTGCAAATCGTCTTCCAGTGTGACATCTGACGCAGCATAGCAAGTAAAACCTGTATATCCCTGGCCGGATTTTCTCTCGGTGCGTGCCAGTGCATACTCTTCGTGGGTTTTGGGATGCAGGAACACTGGAAAATCTTTGCCAACTTGCTGATATCCTTGGGATAGCAATTCTTCTGGCGTTCCACCCACAACCACCCAATCCCGCTCGTTCACAGGAAAATTTAGCAGGCGATCACGTACTGCGCCGCCAACCAGATAGACTTTCACCTAATATGTTCCTTTATCAGCTCATCCAACGGTCATTACGCTTACGGCGTGGAATCATATGTGGCAGTAATAGCCCAAAGATTAAACCAGCGCCTGCAACACCACCACCGTACATAAACCATTGCAGAATGATATTGCGTTGTTTGTCATCAAGTTGCAGATTTGCGGCATCAAGCTTTTTTTCTGCCACCGTCAGTTTGTTTTTCAACTTCTCATTCTCTTTTTTCAACTCTGTAATAATGTTACTGCTATTGGCAACCTTCAGTTGCATATCGGCAGTGCGCTGATTCCAGTTATTGTCTATATTGGCTAACTTATCCGTCAATGTTTTCACTTCCTGTTCTAGCTCCGGGAGGCGGGTGCGCAGGCTAGGTTTATTACTAAGCTGGTTAACTGGCAGCCAGACAAGACGGCCTTTATCATCTTTGACTTGAGCGTAATTACTATCGCGATTGATGCTTATCAATGTGACTTCATCACCGGCATTCAGTGTGCCGGCAATACGATACTGGTTACCCGGCCCGGCGTGTGTGTAGGTAGATAACTCATCAGATACATAGCGCTTTCCTTCCGCATGGGTAGTGAGCGAAAAGCTGAGGCTTATTAGCGCCGTAAGAAGTAAATGTAGTTTTCGCATTGTGATTTCAACTGTTCTTTATCTATGGTGAGTTTAGAATTTGATAGTAAAGAGTTAAGTTTGCTAGAGCAATCGGTAAACCAAAATGACACTTTTCTAATCGATTGAATACAAGGCTTGTTGTCTGTTGAACGAAACATTTCCTGCTAATTACTATCATAACTTACAAGAAAGGGAAATTTTAATTTTCTTCTTACTCATCGTGGAAAAAAGCTAAATCAGGGTAAGATGAAAGGCAAAGATTGTCATCAATGGTGCAGATATGAGTGTAGAAATCGAATTAAAACTTATCGCCAGACCACAAGCTATTCCTGCAATTCGTCAGCAGTTACTGTTATTTCCTCATCACTATTTTTCTCCCCAAAAGTTGACCAATATCTATTTTGAAACGCCGGATAACCAACTGCGCGGTCTTGATATGGGGTTGCGGGTCCGTGGTTTTGATGACCAGTATGAGATGACGATCAAAACAGCCGGTAAAGTGGTTGGAGGTTTGCATCAGCGACCAGAATATAACGTGCCATTGGCAAAGCCGGAATTGGCATTGACTCTGTTTCCACCGCACATCTGGCCTGACAACTGTGATGTGGAAGCGTTGCAATCTCGCTTAAATGCGTTATTCAGTACTGACTTTATGCGTGAGAAGTGGATGGTAACTTATGGACAAAGTGAGATTGAAGTGGTGCTTGATCAGGGAGAAATTATTGCAACCAATCGCAAGGAGCCAATTTGTGAGTTTGAACTGGAGTTAAAGCAAGGAACTATAGCCGATGTATTAGCATTGGCGATTGAGTTGGCAAAATCAAACGGCTTGCGGCAAGAAAATAAAAGTAAAGCGGCCCGTGGTTATCAGTTAGCGCAGGGGAAAACGAAAGCAGCTTTACTTTCAACTCAGGTAGAAATTGATATGCAGCAGTCATTACCTTCGGTACTCACGTCAATGTTAACTCATTGGCAAGAACAAGAGGAGCGTTGGTTGTCCGGTTTATCGGATGGTCGGGGTGGTTTAAAACAAGTACTGACTTTGATTCAGCAGACGATCGAATATTCTAGTGAGCCAGAACCGTTGAATAACCAATTAGTTGCTATCAACCAGAAATTATTGGATACGGAAACAGAAGCTGAAACGCTATGTTATAACGCGCTCTATTTGCAATGTAAGTTGGCGCTGACTATGTGGCTAATAAATCTATGTGGTTAAAAATCTCTCCGATTAAATAACAGGAATTCTCTATGTTGCCACTTTCAACTCCGCTTCTGGCTCAGTTACAACGTGTGACTGAACATTTTCAGCAACTGACTTTGAATATTGAGCCGTTTGCTGCTCATGAACAGGTCATATTGTCACTGAGTGATTTTGTTGTTGAAAACTTGCAAACTCATCCTGAATGGTTAGCCGAGATCCGTCAACATCCACCTGGAGCGCAGGAGTGGCATCAATATGCTGAATGGTTGCAACAGTTACTTGCATCAGTAGAGGATGAAAATACCCTGATGCGGGTTTTACGTCAGTTTCGTAATAAGATTTTGGTGAGAATAGCTTGGTTGCAGGCACTGTATAGCATTACGACGCAGGAGACGCTGCAACAACTCAGTATGTTAGCTGAAACGTTGATTATTGCGGCGCGTGACTGGTTATATCAGCGTTGTTGTCAGGATTGGGGAACCCCTTGCAATGAGCAGGGCGAACCACAACCGCTGTTAATTCTCGGTATGGGAAAACTCGGTGGTGGCGAGCTGAATTTCTCTTCTGATATTGATCTGATTTTTGTCTATCCTGAAAACGGTCTTACCCAAGGCGGCTGGCGTGAAATGGATAACGCTCAGTTTTTTACCCGTTTGGGGCAGCGTCTTATCAAAGTGCTCGATCAGCAAACTGCGGATGGTTTTGTGTATCGGGTGGATATGCGTTTGCGTCCGTTCGGTGATAGTGGCCCATTGGTGTTCAGCTTTGTTGCATTGGAAGATTACTATCAAGAGCAAGGGCGTGATTGGGAACGTTATGCGATGGTGAAAGCGCGGATTATGGGTTCGGGCAACCAAGCGTATGGTGAAGAGCTACGCCGAATGTTGAGACCGTTTATCTTTCGCCGTTACATTGATTTCAGTGTGATTCGATCCCTGAGAAATATGAAGGGCATGATAGAACGGGAAGTGCGTCGACGTGGCTTGAAAGACAATATCAAACTGGGTGCTGGTGGTATCCGTGAAATAGAGTTTATCGCCCAAGTGTTTCAACTGATTCGTGGTGGGCGTGAACTGTGTTTGCAATCTCAGGCGTTGTTGCCGACTCTGCAAATAATAGCGCAGTTGGCGCTTTTGCAACCATTGCAGGTGAAACAACTTGCTGATGGTTACCTCTTTTTGCGGCGGTTAGAGAATCTTTTACAGTCAATTAACGATCAGCAAACTCAGACTTTGCCAGAAGATGAATTGAATCGTTCACGACTGGCGTGGGGCATGGGATTTGAAAGTTGGGATGCTTTAATAATTGAATTGAGCAACAAGATGGGCGCTGTTCGGGCTATTTTTACGCAATTAATTGGCGATGACAGTGATAATGGTGAAGAGGAACCTGATCATGTGCCATTTAAAAGTCTGTGGCTGGAAAATCTCGAAAAAGAAGAGTTAATTGTACTCGCTCCGCACTTAGATGGGCTGGTTGCACAGCAGATATTGCATGTCATTTCTGTGTTCCGTCATGACGTGGGCAAGAGAACCATTGGCCCTCGTGGGCGTGATGTACTCGATCACTTGATGCCACGTCTGTTGGCAAAAGTCTGTTTGCGACAAGATGTCAATATAGTGTTGGAGAGGATTACTCCGCTGTTGTTAAGTATCGTCAGCCGTACAACTTACCTGGAACTGATATTGGAATCAGAAGCTGTACTGACGCATGTTATCCGGCTGTGTGCAGCTTCACCGATGATCGCGACTCAGCTTGCCTGTCATCCATTGTTGCTGGATGAACTGCTTGATCCACAATTTCTGTATGAACCTTTGCCACTGAATGCCTATAAGGATGAATTGCGACAATATTTGTTGCGGATACCTGAAGATGATGAAGAGCAGCAATTAGAGGCTCTCCGCCAGTTTAAGCAGGCGCAATTACTAAGAATTGCGGCGGAGGATATTACTGGCGTGTTGCCGGTGATGAAAGTCAGTGATCATCTCACTTATTTGGCAGAAGCGATTATTGAAGCAGTCGTTCAACAGGCGTGGGGCCAAATGGCAAAACGTTATGGTGTTCCATCACATCTGAGCCAGCGGCAGGGATTGGGATTTGCTGTGATTGGTTATGGCAAATTGGGCGGTTGGGAATTGGGTTACGGCTCTGATCTTGATTTAGTTTTCCTGCTTGATTGCCCGATGGATGTGATGACCGATGGCGATCGATCGATTGATGCCCGGCAATTTTATTTGCGTCTGGCCCAACGGATTATGCACTTGTTCAGTGCTCGAACTTCCTCTGGTGTGTTGTATGACGTGGATGTCCGCCTGCGTCCTTCTGGCGAATCCGGCATGTTAGTCAGTACCGTTGAAGCATTTGCTGATTATCAGCAAAATCAAGCGTGGACTTGGGAACATCAGGCATTGGTTCGCGCCCGTATGGTATTTGGTGATGAAAACTTGCATCGGGATTTTGAGCGGATACGCCATCAGACGTTATGTACACGACGAGACCCCGCTGTGTTACGCCAGCAGGTAAGGGAAATGCGGGAAAAGATGCATAAACATTTAGGCAGTCACCGTTCAGATCAATTTGATATTAAAGCTGATCCGGGAGGTATCACAGATATCGAATTTATCGCTCAATATCTGGTGCTTCGTTACGCGGCTGAAAATGAGCGTTTGGTGTATTGGTCGGATAATGTGCGGATTTTTGGATTAATGGCGAACTATGGAATTATGGACGAAGATGAAGCCGCCGCATTAACACAGGCTTACGTTTCTATGCGCGATGAACTACATCATCTGGCGTTACAGGCGCTTTCCAGTCAGGTATCACCCCATTGTTTCAGCCAACAGCAGGAATTGATACATCATAGCTGGCAACAGTGGTTGGGGGAACAATAACGGGTTTTATCGGTTTGGTGTAGGGATCTTACGGGCGTATGATAATATTTGGCACTCATTTGATATCTAATATTTGGAGCAAGGGAATGAAAATGACACTCCCTGATTTTCACTGTGCAGAAGTTTTAGTCGTCGGTGATGTTATGTTAGACCGCTATTGGTATGGACCAACCAGCCGGATTTCACCGGAAGCGCCGGTGCCTGTAGTAAAAGTCAATACTATTGAGGAACGTCCGGGAGGCGCTGCTAACGTTGCTATGAATATTGCGGCTCTTGGGGCGAATTCACATTTAATCGGTTTGACTGGGATTGATGACGCGGCACATGCGCTGAGTGAGAAACTGAGCAGTGTTAAGGTGCGTTGTGATTTTGTTTCTGTGCCGACACATCCGACAATTACCAAACTGAGGGTGCTTTCCCGTAACCAGCAGTTAATTCGCTTAGATTTTGAAGAAGGTTTCGATAACGTCGATGCGCAGCCGATATTTGAGCGGATTGAACAGGCATTACCCCATATCGGGGCATTAGTTTTATCTGACTACGCTAAAGGTGCGCTGAGTCAGGTTCAGAACATGATCAAACTGGCGAATGCTGCCAAAGTCCCGGTATTAATCGATCCGAAAGGCAATGATTTTGAGCGTTATCGTGGCGCAACTTTGTTAACGCCGAATCTGTCTGAATTTGAAGCAGTAGTGGGGCACTGTAAAGATGACAATGAATTGGTTGAGAAAGGGACTCGGCTAGTTAACGATTTGGAACTTAAGGCATTACTGATCACCCGTTCTGAACAGGGAATGAGTTTGTTGAGTGTTGATCAGCCGCCGTTGCATTTGCCTACGCAGGCGCAGGAAGTGTTTGATGTGACGGGTGCTGGCGATACAGTTATTGGTGTATTGGCAACGGCGATTGCGGCTGGAAAGCCATTGCATGAAGCCTGTTTCTTGGCGAATGCTGCTGCGGGCGTGGTCGTTGGTAAATTGGGAACGTCGACGGTTTCGCCGATTGAATTGGAGAATGCTATCCGTGGTCGTGCTGAAACGGGTTTCGGAATGATGACCGAATTTCAGCTTAAACAGGCTGTTACTGATGCGCGTCAACGTGGTGAAAGGATTGTGATGACCAATGGCTGTTTTGACATTCTGCATGCAGGCCATGTTTCTTATCTGGAAAACGCGCGTAAACTGGGTGATCGGTTAATTGTTGCTGTTAACAGTGATGCATCAACTAAACGGCTGAAAGGCGAGAGCCGCCCTGTTAATCCATTAGAACAACGAATGGTTGTGTTATCTGCTCTGGGCGCTGTGGATTGGGTTGTGCCGTTTGAAGAGGATACGCCACAGCGATTGATTGCGGATGTTTTGCCGGATGTATTGGTAAAAGGCGGAGATTATAAACCGGAAGAGATTGCTGGCAGTGAAGAAGTTTGGGCAGCGGGTGGAGAAGTTAAAGTGCTGAACTTTGAAGATGGTATTTCAACAACCAATATCATCAAGGTGATTAAAAATCAGTAAATAATGCTTTAGTTTGTCATTGGAAACAGCTGGAAGATATTACTGAATTGAACGCTGTAGATTATTTATACCCGTCATCTTTCAAGTTGCCTCTTTGTTGGCTGCACTCACTCACCCCGGTCACATAGTTATCTATGCTCCCGGGGATTCGCTCCCTTGCCGTCGCGATGCATCTTGAAATCCATAGGGTATATTTGAT